>CAZTYA010000184.1:0-4723 GCA_964617255.1 uncultured Syntrophales bacterium | reverse complement strand
AACCAGTGACTTCTACCGTGTGAAGGTAGCACTCTCCCGCTGAGTTAACCGCCCGAGGAGGTTTCTGTATATATTAAAGGATGGCCATTTTCAAGAAAAAACATGCCGGTGTGCTAAACGTTGTTTCTAGAGATACGAGAAATCCCCGTTTGGGCAAGAGCCCTGCGAAAAGGTCATTCCGGCTAAAGCCGGAAACCGGAATGAATTTGACTGGATGCCGGAGCGGTTTCGGCTACTCAGCGTTGCTGTCCCGATTGCCGCTGTTTAGCAGATCCCCGTACATGTCCACGCGCCGGTTGTTCAGAAGGTGGTTGTACACGTTCAACCTTTTGTTCCGGGCGTGTTTGACGTCGATGTCGGCGAAACCGATTTCGTCCTGATCGACGGATGCCCGGTAGAGAATGTTTCCCTGGGGACCCGTGATCTGGCTTCTTCCCGTGTAAGCCAGGACCTTGTCGCCCCGGTGCTCGTCGCCCGTGCGGTTGGCCGTGACGGCGAAGACCCGGTTTTCGAGACAGCGGGTGACCATCCCGTCCTGGCAGAAAGGGAGCACCAGATTGGCGCAGTGGCAGATCACATCGGCCCCGTTCAGGGCCAAAATGCGCGCCGATTCAGGGAAAAACCAGTCGAAGCAGATCATGACCCCGATTTTTCCGATACCGATGTCATAAACGGGAAAGGGCAGGTCGCCGGGGGTAAACCAGAGTTTTTCCTCGCTGAAGAGATGGATTTTTCGATAGACACCAAGAAAACCTTTGGGCGAGACGATTACGGCGGCGTTGAAGAGCCTGTCACCCGCGCGTTCCACCAGCCCGGCCACGATGTACTGCTTTTTTCGTCCGGCCAGGTCAAGCAACAGATTCGATGTCTTGCCTCCCGGCACCTCTTCGGATAAATCCCAGACTTCCTCTTTCGAGAGAAACAGATACCCCGTATTGAAACATTCGGGGAGAACCAGCACTTCGGCATCGGATTGATGTATCAGTGCTTCCGCCTTCTCAAGATTTCGGTCCACCCGGCCGAAATAGGGTTCAAACTGAATAAAACCGACTTTCATTAATGGGTAAACTCCTTGTCGATTGATGTTGCAGGTCAACTGAATTGGCTGAAATGTCCCGGGGATCAGCGGATAATACCCATGACCCGCTCCAGGCGAGCCTGGCTGATATGATAGATACCCAGGGCATTGGCATAATCCGATCTGGCCCGGGTCAGGATCGTCTGGGCGTCGAGGACTTCCGTGGAGGTCGCCACCTGTTCCTGGTAGCGCTCCCTGTTGATGCGGTAATTTTCTTCCGCCTGTTCGATTGCCTTTTTGGTGACGGGAATCTGTTTTTCCGTTTCCTTGACAACCAGATAGGCGTTTTTGACTTCCAGTGTCACCTGATCTCTGGCGTTGGCCAGCAAGTCTTTGCTCTGGTTTTCCCGGGCCAGGCTGTTATCGACCTGAAATTTGGTTTTGCCCCATTCCCAGAAATTCCAGTTAGCAACCGCCATGACATACCAGCTTTCCTGATCCTGGAATTCACTGCCCGACACGTCGGGGTCGTCACCATACTTCGAGTAATTCCCGACCACCGAAACGGTGGGAAAGTAGCCGCTCCTGGCGATTTTCACCAGCGATTGGGCCTGATCGACTTTCAATTGATACGCCTTGAGTTCGGGCCGGTTGTCCAGAGCCGTCTTGAGGCATTCTTCGAAGGAGAGCGCAAACGGCTTTTCCGTGAGAATATCCTCCAATTGCACCGGTGTGGAAATGTCCCGGCGCAGGGCTGTGTTAAATGAGGCTTTGGCCAGCGCCAGGCTGTTTTCCGCCCGCACCAGATCGTGCTCGCTATTGGCCAGTTCCACCTCGGCGTAAAGGAGATCGTTCTTGGGGATCAGGCCGACGTCAAAAAATTGCTGGGCTGTATTGCGGAGAGACCTGAGTAGTTCAACCGCCTGTTTTGCCGCTTCCAGAAGCTTCCCGGCTCTCAGAACGTTAAAATAGGTCGTCTTGACTTCCTGAACGATATCCTGCACCGTTCTTTCTTCTTCGCTGCGGGAAATTGCAAGGCCCTGCTTGTTATACTGGTAGTTGGCCAGGATCGATCCCCCGGCAAAGATGGGCTGGGTCGCTTCAACGGCCCAGTTATAGTTATCCCTGGTACCCACTTCGACGGAAAAAGGCGGCGATGAAGGCGTTGCGGTAAAGGTGGTCATCGGCGTCTCGTGGAGGCGGGTGTAGCTGTAGGATGTACTGAAGCGGGGCAGAAATGCCGTAAAGGCCTCATTTTTCTGAGCCTCCGCACCTTTGACGCCCTCTTTGGCGCCATGGAGGAGAACGCTGTTTTTGATGGCCGTGTCGATGCTTTCCCGGAGGGTCAGCGCGGGACCTTCCGCAAGGCCGATGCTGTAAGAAAAAATCAGGAGCGTGATGACAATGGGGACCAATTTTATCCCCCGACTCAGAATCCGATTCATTGTGCCAACTCCCCAAAGAAAAATGCACTTCAGATTCTTATCGAATGACATTTTTGTCAAGGATATTTTCAGGAAAGAGTTCCTGAAACGGATTGGGTGATGTATAATCCGTTGCATTTCCCACCCAGGAGAGGGACATGTCACAACACAAGAAAAGGTCGCACAAAACCGGGCTTCCACCGGGTGCACTGGTGCACATCGGGGAAAAGTGGGCGGAGCAGGCCCGCATTTCCGTTATGCAGTACAACGAGGAAACACTGCGGGAAAAAGAGTTGGCGGATGTTCGGGAACTGCCCGTGCCGTCCGATACGTCTCTGACGACATGGATTCATGTCGACGGTCTGCACGATACGGCATTAATGGAGCAGTTGGGGGAGAAATTTGATCTCCATCCCCTGCTTCTGGAAGACATCCTCAATACGGACCACAGGCCCAAGGTGGAGGATATGGGGCCCTATATTTTTATTGTCCTGAAAACTTTTGCGGCAGATGTGCCTTCCATGGCGGAGGTTAAACCGGAACAGGTCAGTCTGGTTTTCGGGGCGAATTTCGTCCTGTCCCTTCAGGAAAAAGAAAGCAATCTCCTGGCGCCGATCCGGGAGCGCCTGCGCCAGAGTAAGGGCAAGATCCGCAAGGCGGGGGCGGATTATCTCGCCCATGCAATCCTCGACACGGTGGTGGATTCATACTTCCTGGTTTTGGAGGATTTTGGCGAAGAAATTGACGCCTGCGAGGAGGGCCTGGTCAACCGCCCCGACGCCAAGGTCCTGAAGCGGATACACTACCTAAAGCGCAACATGATCATCCTGCGCAAATCCGTATGGCCGCTCCGGGAAGCGGTGGCGTCGCTGGAACGGAGCGAATCCCCCCTGATCGATGCGTCAACGAATATCTATTTCCGGGATGTCTATGACCATACCGTTCAGGTGATGGATACGATCGAAACGTACCGGGACACCCTTTCGAGTATTCTTGATATTTACCTTTCCAGTCTGAGCAACCGGATGAATGAAATCATGAAGGTTCTCACAATTATTGCGACGATTTTTATTCCTCTGACTTTTCTCGCGGGTATTTACGGGATGAACTTTGATTATATGCCGGAACTGCGATGGCGCTGGGGGTATTTCGTCCTCTGGGGCGTCATGGTCGTCATTGTCCTGGTCATGCTGAAGCTGTTCCGGAAACATAAATGGCTTTAGATAAACACACGGGTTGAATCATTCCAGGATGCATAGCGCGACCTGGAATCCATTTCCAGTAGATGGCGTTCTGCAAATGGGTCCCGGATCAAGTCCGGGAGGACAAACCTTTATTTTCCCCCGCCCTTTTTATTGAGAGGCTGTGCCATAATTACAAAAATGGTCATTTCGAGCGAATGCGAGAAATCTTAATATCTTGAAATAACTTAACTTAAAGATTTCTCCCTGCGGTTGAAATGACAAAAATACCAATTACGACGCGGTCTTAAAGCGAAGAATCCATTCATTGCAAGATGTTGCAATCAAGAGATTCTTCGGCTGACGCCTCAGAATGACATTGCGACACAACTGTTATTCTTTCAGGCCCAGTTTTTTCAATTTATAGCGCAGCATCCGCTCGCTGATCCCTAAAAGGTCGGCGGCCCGGCTCTGGTTCTGGCCCGCTTCGTCCATGGCGTTCTGGATCAGTTTCCGCTCCATCTCCTCCACCGATTTTTTCAGCAGACCGGCTTCCGTTTCCTCCTCCTCGCCGGGTGTCCCCAGGTGAAAAGGCAAGTCGTTTGCGGAAATTGTTTGATCTCGTGCGATGACCACGGCGCGCTCGATGATATTTTCCAGTTCACGGACGTTGCCGGGATAGTCGTATTTTAGAAGCATATCACGGGCTTCGCTGCTCACGGCGTCGATCTTTTTGCCGTTATCGGCGGCAAAACGCTTCAGAAAATGATCGATCAGCGGCGGAATGTCGTCTTTTCTTTCCCTTAAAGGAGGAATATTCATGACCACGACATTCAACCGATAAAAAAGGTCTTCCCGGAAGAAGCCTTCCCGGACCCGGGCTTCGAGGTCGCGATTGGTTGCGCTGATGACACGGACGTCGGAATGAATGGTCTGATTCCCGCCGACGCGCTGAAACTCCCGTTCCTGGAGAAAACGCAGCAGCTTGACCTGGACGGGCGCGGTAATCTCCCCGATTTCGTCGAGAAACAACGTGCCGCCGTCGGCTTCCTCAAACCGGCCGCTGCGTCGGGCGCCGGCGCCGGTGAAAGAACCTTTTT
>CAZTYA010000183.1:0-4771 GCA_964617255.1 uncultured Syntrophales bacterium | reverse complement strand
CGCATGCCGATCTCCGCACCCTCGATCATTTCACAGGCATGTCCCAGAAAGCCGAAGCCGGTGACGTCCGTGCAGGCATGAACCGTCTGCATCTGTTCCATCAGCTCCGCTGCCGTTTTGTTCAGGGTGGTCATGCAACGGGCGGATTTGTCCGCCAGCGACTGTTCGGCAACGCCGGCCTTCACAGCGGTCCCGACGATGCCTGTTCCCAGGGGCTTGGTCAGAATCAGCTTGTCGCCTACGTTTCCGCCGCGGTTCAGAAGCACTTTGTCGGGGTGAATAACCCCTGTGACGGAAAGGCCGTATTTCAGTTCATTGTCCTCGACACTGTGCCCGCCGACAAGGAGCACCCTCGCTTCCTTCATCTTGTCCATGCCGCCCCGGAGCACATCCCGGAGAATGGAAAGGGGCATGGTCTTGATGGGAAAGCAGACGATATTCATGGCGGTAATCGGCCGTCCGCCCATGGCATAGACGTCGCTTAAGGCATTGACGACGGCGATCTGGCCGAAAATGTAGGGATCATCCACAATGGGGGTAAAAAAATCGACGGTCTGGATAATGGCCAGGTCGTCCCGGAGGCGATATACCCCGGCATCTTCGGCGTGCTCCATGCCGACGATCAGATTCGGATCGGAGATAAGCGGCAGATCCTTCAATGCTTCCTGCAGGTCACCCGGACCTATCTTGCAGGCTCAACCGGCGCCGGTGACGGTCTCGGTCAGGCGGATCTTGGTGTCGTCGGCCATCGTGATTTCCTCGAATATCATATAATGGATTCATGTTCCCGTCCCGAACAGCGGGAGGGGAGCCCGTGAAAGAATACCGTAAATTACCTATACAAAAAGGGACAAGAAGTCAAATAGATACCGGATTTCTCGAAATGGCTAATATGGTTCAGGATTCGATAGAGACCATTCTCACGTAGCTCCCTTGGCACACTTCCCGGTTTACCTTGTCAAGGGAACAGATATCTGTTAAAAGCGGTCCCGGAATATACTTTGATTTGAATGGTTTAGTATATGACTGCGGTGCAGAGTATTCATACGGACATCATTGAGATCCTGCAGAAAGGTCGTGAAGGTGCGGGCATCGACCGGGAAGAAGCCCTGAAGCTGATGCTTCTGCCGCTTCACAGTCCGGAAGTCTATTTGACGATGGCGGCAGCCGACGGCCTGTCACGGGAACGATTCGGCGGCAAGGGTGAAAATCACTTTCATATCGGTCTCAATGTGGCCTCATGCCCGATCAATTGCCGCTTTTGTTCGCTGGCACTGAAAGCAGGTGTGTTCCGTGAAAGCACGCAGTTCAGTGAAGAGCAGATCCTCGCCTGGGCCCGTCAGGGAGAAGCCCAGGGCGCCGACGCGCTCAATCTGATGACGACCGGTGATTTTCCTTTCGATCGTCTGCTGGAAATTTGTCGATTGTTGAAAAAAGCTGTACGCATCCCCTTGGTTGCCAACACCCGCGATCTTGACCACAAGGAGGGGGAAGCCCTGCTGAGCGCCGGGTTTGTCGGCGCCTACCATGCGCTGCGACTGGGAGAAGGCCGTGACACACCGATTCCACCCCAGCGGCGAATACAGACCATACAAGTACTTAAAGACGTCGGTCTGCTCTGGATGAACTGTATCGAGCCGGTCGGCCCGGAGCACCATCCGGAGGAAATCGTCGAGTTGATGCTGCTGGCACGCCGCTATGGCGCCGTCTACAGCGGTGTCATGCGCCGCATCAATTTTGCAGGTTCTCCCCTGGCCGAGTTCGGCATGATCAGCGAACGGGAAATGGCCCGGATGGTGGCAGTCTCACGCCTGGTGATGGGGGATACGGTCAGAGCCCACTGTACACATGAGCCGAACAGCGCGGCCCTGATGGCGGGGGCAAATTTACTCTTTCCCGAAGTCGGCTCCAGCCCCCGTGATACCCAGGCGGATACGGGCAGGGGGCGCGGCTCCGGCATCGGCATATGCCATGCCATGCAGCGGGACATGGGGTGGAATCCGGATTTGGCGTCCAACTGTTTTCTTTAATAGGTGAAGCGTTGACGGATCAGTCAGTGTACGCTACATGCTTTTCTTCAAGGCATGGCGAACCTCTGAGACCGTCCGGTGAAAAAGCGCATCTTCTCTCCACAATGCATTGCGCGGGCGGGTTGCCGGAACCGGGATAACGGCGGACAGCCTGGCCGGTCGGGATGACAGAATCAGAATTCGGTCGGCCAGAAAGACGGCTTCGTCAACGTCGTGTGTCACAAAAACCACCGTCGGACCATATTTCATCTGTACGGAAACAACCAGTTCCTGCATATCCTCGCGGGTTTGCGCATCCAGGGCTCCGAACGGTTCATCCATCAGGAGCAGCCGCGGGTGGTTGATGAGCAGCCGGGCAAGCGCTATGCGCTGTTTCATCCCCCCGGAGAGCTGTTGGGGCAGAAATTGTTCAAATCCCGGCAGATTGACCAGTTCCAGGTAGGCGCCGACATCGGGCAGGGATTTTACACCCCGGCAGCGGGGACCGAAAAGCAAGTTGTCCTTGACCGTCAGCCAGGGGAAGAGCGAATCTTCCTGGAAGACCATGCCGTGTTCCGAGGAAGGTCTTCCCACCTCACTGCCGGAAACCGTCACCTGACCGGATGACTGCCGTTCGAACCCTGCCAGAATATTCAAGATGGTGCTTTTCCCGCAGCCGCTGGGTCCCAGAATCACCACAAATTCACCCGTTCCTATGGAAAAGGTCAGACGGTTGAGAATGGAAAGCGACTCTTTCCCGTCAGGGCCGTTGAAAAAGTCCTTGGACACGTCCCGGAACTGAATGGCTTGTTCCGATCGATTCATAGAATTTTCTCCCCCCCATTCCGGCCGGCATAGTGTCCCGGCAACCGGCGCAGTAGAAACTGCAGCAGCAGATCCGATATCCGGCCCAGAAGGGCGATACAGATGATTCCGACCATGACGATGATGACATCGCCCATCATGCGGGCATCCATGATCAGAGCGCCCAGCCCGGAATTAACCCCGGTCAGTTCGCCCAGCACAACATACGCCCAGGAAATACCCAAGGCGATACGCAGTCCGGCTTCAATGGAGGGAAACGCTCCGGGGAGTACCACCCGCATCAGGATCTGACGTCTTGTGGCGCCCAACATTTCCGCTGTTTGCACCCACCGGGGGGAAATATTCCGCGCCCCCTGGTAAGTGCTGACGTAGACGGGGAAGAACGCGGCCAGGACAATGAGAAAAAGGCTGGTGGTGTTGCCGATGCCGAACCAGATCATGGCCAGGGGAAGCCAGGCGATACCGGGTACCGATCTCAGCAGATGAATAAAAGGATCGATGACGGCACAAATTCGTAAAGAACGGCCCGACAAAATTCCGGCCGGGATGCCGATCAATGTCGCGATGGCAAAACCTGCCAGGACTCTTGACAACGATGCAGCGGCGTGGCGGATAAAAGTTCCCGAATAAGGGGCATGATCGGCCTGTGTGCCGAAGATAAACAAGAACAGGGTCTTCAATACATCCAGGGGCGCCGGGATCAGGTAGGGGGGAACCAGTCCGGTAACGCTTACCGCTGACCACACGAAGAGAATCGTTGCGGGCAGTACAGCGGCCCAGATGAAGGTTTGCCGTTTACTTCGGGTTTTCATCGCGTTGAATGGATTTCTGTGCCGCCTTTACGAATCGGGTGTCGATAAGGGCATCGATATCCGGCAGTTTGTCGATGATACCCAGTTCCTTCATGCGCAGGGCAAGATTTTTTGTGTGACGGATGAAGGCCTCGTCCATATTCCAGGACAGTTCAATATTTTTGGCTGCCCTTTCCAGGCCCTGTGCATCGTAACCAAAAGACCGCGATCGGCGCAGCCAGTCTTCAGGATGTGCCTTCAGAAACTCCGTTGCCCGTGCGTGGGCGGTGACGAGTTCCTGAATCCTGTCGGGATAGTTTCTAATCATATCCCGTGTGGTCAACATCCCGGCATTGATCGTGCCGATGGAATCGCCGAAATACGGATAGGCCAGAATTCTACCCGTGCCGTTCAAACGGGCCATTGTCGGATAAGGCTCACCGCTCAGAAAAGCGTCAATCTGCCCGCGGGAAAGTGCCGTCACCATGTCGAAGAAATCGACCCGGATGAGTTGCACATCTTTCTGTGTCAGGCCTGCCCTGGCGAGGGTATCGAACAACAGCACATGATGCATGGTGCCGGGCACGTAACCGATCCGTTTCCCCTTCAGGTCCTCCGGGGTAATAATGCTGGATTTCTTGCCGACGACCAGGGCGGAACATTTCATGCAGAGCGACGAAACCACCACGACGGGTTCTCCTCTTGAAGCGGAGAGAATGGCCTGGACCAGGGTTGTCCCGGTGAAATCAAGACTGCCGGCAAGAAGGGCGTTTTTCTGATCACCGGGATTCGTAAACGGCCTGACTTCAACAGGTTGGCGCTTTGTGATGAAATCCTGATAAAAGTAGGGTTGAATCGTCTGGGGTGTTTTCCACGTGCCGACCATGATGGTGTCGGCGGCATGACTCACCCCGGCAAATAATAAAAAAGCAATAAAAACCAATAGTATTGACCATTGCTTTAGATTGAACCTATTCATGCGTTCTTCCTTAAAGAGTTAGCTTGATCTTAATTACAATGACAGCACTTATGCCATCCTCACCAACATTTTTGCAAGCACCAATGATTCGACAACCCTGTTCCAATTTCCTCCTTGTTCAACGCCACATGACTTATTTGTGCTGCCACAGAAATTGAACATGTCGT
>CAZTYA010000182.1:0-4777 GCA_964617255.1 uncultured Syntrophales bacterium | reverse complement strand
CCAAAACTCCCCGCAAAAAAGATTATCCAAAGATGCCCTGGAGGCCATCAATCACTATGAATGGCCGGGTAATGTGCGAGAATTGATCAACAAAATCAGGAAGGGCATCGTCGTGTCGGAGGGAGAGGAAATCACCGCCGCTGATCTGGATTTGGCGCACCTATCCCCGGAGGAAAACGCTGCGCCGTCATCCCTTGAGGACATCCGATCCGATTTTGAAAGAAAAAAACTTCTGGAAGTGATCAGCGCCTGTGGGGGAAATCTTTCCCGTGCCGCCCGGGAGCTCCACATCAGCCGAACAACGATGCATAAATTGAAGAAAAAGCATCACCTCTGAAATAAGCGGTGGATACAATTCTCTAAAAAGCGATTCTTTTTCCGCAACCACATGTGTCCTCTCACATGTCAAGGTGAATTTCTGCATCGTTCCCCAGATGTGCTGCTGTTTTGATACCTATCCTGTTGACCCGCCATGAATATCCCACTGTAAACCAAATGAACGATTCCTTTACACAAACTGTAAACCCATGCGAACACATTTGCCGGCTGTATTGTAATATATTGAATGAATACAAATAGATATAGAATGGTATGGCCTTTGCTCTCATAAAATCATGAAGAAGCTATTCTCTATCCTTATTTTGCTGCTGGTTTTCATCGCTGTCATCCGCGTTCCCGGACTTCAGGCAGAGGATTGGGCTGGACAGAGTATTTCATCCTCTCCGGGGTATAGTCTGCAAGAGGGTATACCCGATTTCCCAATTCTCTGTCTCGAAGGGCTTGGCGCAAAACAACTCGATGACGTGAGGGGAGGCTATACCACCGGGGTTGCTCTATTACCCACAAACGCCCCGGAGGGAGAAAACCGTATCATTTTGTGGGATGAGCCGAACAGAACGGCAGCGCCCCCGATGAGTCCCGCAAATTTAAATAATCAATCATCTTCAACACTAACGGTGGTTGGCTACAAATAGTTTAAAGTCAAATCCAGCAGGAAGGAGGTGAGAATAGATGACTTGGTGGTCCACGGTAAAGCGGCAGTCCTTTTTATTCGTGGTGATGGGATTGATGTTCTGCAACGTGGCCAATGGCAGCGAACTGGACACCTTCGATAACCAGACGGTGATTGAAAGCAACGCAGTCTCTGATTTTCAGGGTTTGATCGGAATTAACATGGCGGCCGGTGACAACCATGCCCAGGTGAATATGCACCTCATCGGCGTTGGAAATACGTCGCAGCAGGGATTGATTGACCAGGTCAGCCTGAACGGGGGTAACGTTCCCGGGAAAACGATGGATTTGATCGGAGATCATGCTTTTCAATCCGCCACAGGCATCGTGTCCATCAATCAGGCCGCCGGGTCCGGATCGGCGGAAGCCAATCTGGTCCGGATCGGATACGGTGTGACCGTTCCGCTTGATACCCATATTCTGCAACAGGTGGTCGGTTCGACCTCACAGGCATTCGAGACGGAAAACGGTAACGGCATCCGGAGTGATGTCATCGGCGAACACGCCTTTGAAAACAGCCGGGGCATCGTGCAGGTGAATCAGTCGGCGGGGGTGGCCAACGCTGTTTCGAACAACCTGGTGATTAACGTGAACATGCAATGAAAAAAGGAAAGGGAGGTACAGGATTATGAGTCGAAAATTATGGGTCGTATGTGCAGCTTTAATGCTCATGTTGGTTCCCGTTTCGGTTTCAGCAATTGATGATAATAATGGGGGCTATTCCGGAGATATCAACAAGGATATCCAGCTCAGTCTGAATGCCGACGCCACGCTTCAGTTCATGGCCTATGCCAACCTGGCCCTCGAACTCTACAGTGTGACTGTGGACATTGATATTGAAGAGCAGGGAGATTACATGACTGTGGGCGGCCTGGTCGAGGCGGTGGCCAAAAATGACCAGTTCCCCGAGAAGAACTTTACCTTCAACTACGAATCCGACAACAACGCGACCATTGCGGGGGACTCACTGAATAACTTTTCGGGCAATTTGGGCCTGAACGTGGCCGCCGGAAACAGCAACACCCAGAGCAATGTCGCTTCGTATGCTGCCGGTGAAGCGGACATGTCCCTGACCCGGGCACAGATCTTCAGTGTCCAGAAGGCCATGCTCAACATGACGAAGAATGACGGATCGGCCAACAATGCGACGATCGCGGATGGCGTGCTGAACAACTCCACGGGTAATGTCGGTCTGAATGTGGTTGCCGGCAACAACAACGCCCAGACCAATCTCACCGCCATCGCCACGGCACCGGCGAGAGTCGGGATGGCCGTGGCCTACGTGCAGCAGAAGTCCATGGACAACATGACCTGCAATGCGCCGACATATTCTTTGGTTGTGGAGGATCATCCGGTGGACCTGACGATCAGCGGCACGGTTGACTTCCCGGACACCCCTGTCACGAGTTACCAGGCGGATAACTTCTATCTCGATGCATGGGAAGGAGAACAGCATCCGCAAGGACCCGTTATCGGTCACCTTGACATGGATTCTGAAATCCAGGGTGCGGTTGACAATCCGTGGAAGGACGGTGTCGGCGGCATTGCCTTCGAGACGCTTCTGCCCGATGCGGTCCTGAGCGGCACGGTTTCGGGTACGATGCCTGTTTGGGTTTTCCAGACCAAGTACGCCACGAATACGGCGACGATTTCCGCGAACAGCCTGAACGCGATGACTGGCAACTTCGGCATCAACGTGGCTGCCGGCAACAACAACATGCAGGCCAATGCCTTTGCCGCCTGCTATGTGCCGACCGCGAACGGTGGCCAGGTGACTCCGACTCCGGCCGAGTAGTGAGCGTTAACAGTATACATTTGTTCAATTTATAATTTAGGGGAAGGAGGTGTGCAACACCTCCTCCCCTGTTTTCCGTTGCAGGGGGCGTGCGATGGCGACTTTCGGAAAAGTGATCATTCTCGGAATCATGGGCTTTCTCTTCGGAGTGAGTTTTGCGTTTGCGGGTATGGTTGAGTTCCGGACCGGTACGCAGGGCACCATCCTGAAAAAACCCGTCAAGAGCATGAAAGAAATGCGCTATACGGGCATTGTCCGGCAGAAACTCGATATCAGTTGCGGCACCGCCGCCCTGGCGACGATTCTGAAGTACTATTACGCCCGGGATATTTCCGAGGCCGACGTCATCGCAGACATCCTGAACCATGGCGACCGGGAGTTGATTGCCCAAAAGGGATTCTCAATGCTCGATTTGAAGCTCTATGCGGAAAGAACCGGTGAATTCAGGGCCGAGGGGTTCAGGGTGCCCTTCGAGACCTTGAGGAAGCTGCAACTGCCGTCCATTGTCCTCCTCGACATCAAGGGATTCAAGCATTTCGTGGTGCTGCGGGGGGTATTGGGCGACCGGGTTTATGTCAGTGACCCGATTATCGGCCGACGCGCCCTGCCGGTCAGGGAATTCACGGAGGGATGGAACGGCATCCTGCTGCTCGTGCTGGAAAAGAATCCGCAGCAGGCCAATCGGCCCCATGAAGATCTGAAGCAATTGAGTATATCAAAGGAAGAAATATGGCGAATCAGGGACCTCTACGTCGGGGCACCGATGTTGAGCGTGCCCTTTGAAATGAAGAATTAAGGAGAACGACTATGTGTAACCGTCGAAAGTTTACCAACCGATCCATTGTCGTATTCCTTATGATGTGCATCGCCGGTTACTTCGCGTTGTACACACCGGTATATGGATCGGAGCAATGGACGGGACTCGAAGATCAGGAGCTCGTCGCACTCGGGGAGTCGCAGTTGGAAGATATGCGAGGAGGCTACCTGGGTTTCTATTTTGCGATTACCTTCAAGGGCTTCTGGGATACGCAGGGAAACAAGTGGGCGCAAGTCGATTATGATGCAGGATTCGATGGAGATGCTCAATCGGGGCAGGTTACATTAACGTCGACAGGCGACGGTTCATCCGATGACAACCTCCAGTTTCAGACCACCGCTGTTCTGGGCAGTTTCAACGGAGGAGAGGGGGTGTTTCAGGTGAATCAGGTCCCCGGATCGAATAATATTGTTACCAATGGCCTGATTGTGAATCTGACGGTCTATAATGTCGCTGAATCCCAGGCGCCTGCAGTGATGGAGACGCTGAAGTCTCTCGCGCCGGCTTTTTGAGCCTCAGCCGGTAACAGGGGGAAATGCTTCATCCCTTTTTCAAAAAGGGGTGAAGCATTCTTTCGTTTGGACGCCCTGTGAACGGCATTTCAAAAGTACAGTAATTACAGTTAGATATCATAAAATAACGATTGGCGGGTGACCCTCTAATCTTTATCTTTTTTAAAGGGAAGGTGTCGTACAAAAACTGCAAGTGGTTGTTCTTTTTCATAAGACCGTTTTTTTCAGATGATGGTCTTTGTCCATTAGGCGGTTTTTCCTGTGCGTTTGGATCGTGTGAAGGGGGCCGATTCCGGCCGAAATTTACAGCAAACAAATTTCATAGGGAGGAAACGACAATGAGGCTCATGAATCTGGGAAGGAAACTGGCAATTTCATTTCTTGTAGTGTGTGTGGCGGTTACCGTTGCATATGGCGAGGAGGATGAAACAGCCCAAACACCGACGGCAACGCAGCAAGCGGATGAAACAGCCCAAACGCCGACGGCAACGCAGGAAACAGTGGAAAAAGCCAAAACGCCGACGGCAAGGCAGGAAACGATTGACGTGGAAAAAGGAGGTGTTCTGGTTGAAAAGCGGAAATTGATTGTCGAACCCGAATTGCCGCAATACGTCCTGACCGAAACGCGCGGCATTATCTATG
>CAZTYA010000181.1:0-4812 GCA_964617255.1 uncultured Syntrophales bacterium | reverse complement strand
TTATGGCAACATTGCGCCGGGCCAGATCGGCCAGGTCTTCCTGAATTTCAATACCGGTCAGGTGCAAGGTGTCTGTACGTAATGCCAGAATAAGACTGATTATTCCGCTTCCGGGGCCGATTTCCAGAACATGATCAGCCGGTCTTTCCTGGAAAAAGGCGGCCAGCAACAGGGCATCGACGGAAAACCGGTAACCCTTGGCCGGTTGAAGCACCTTCAAGCGGCCATCAAAGAGTCTGTCCAGGGTTTCCCCCTCTTTCCGAAAAGCCGATAAATTCGCCTCGGGCATGATGGCTCCCTTTCCGGCTGTCCAGCGTCCGCTATCGGGACGGTTTCATGTTGTCAATCCAGCAGATGGACAAAAACGCCGCTTCTTAATTTCGGTTCGAACCAGGTCGATTTGGGCGGCATGATGAGCCCCGCATCGGCCACTTTGATCAGTTCGTCCAGGGTGGTCGGATACATCGAAAACGCCACCTTGAACCCGCCACCGTCCACGAGACGTTCCAACTCGGCCATGCCCCGGATGCCGCCGACAAAATCGATCCGCTTGTCCGTCCGGGGATCTTTGATGCCCAGCACCGGTTCCAGGAGGCTCTGCTGCAGGATGGACACGTCGAGGCTGCCAATGGGATCGTCCGCCTTGTAGATTTCAGGTTTGGCCTTCAGTTTATACCACCGGCCGTCCAAGTACATGCCGAATTCATGCGCTGTCGTCGGACTCTTCTCCTGAAAATCGGCGGTTACAACGAAACTTTCCGCAATGCGCGCCAGAAACGCCTGCTTGTCCAGGCTGTTTAAGTCCTTGACCACCCGGTTGTAGTCCAGAATTCGGAGCTGGTTGTGCGGGAAGGCCACAGCGAGGAAGAAATTGTACTCCTCGTCGCCCCGGTGGTTCGGGTTATTGGTCTGGCGAAGCTTCCCGACGGAGGTGCCCGCTGCCGCCCGGTGGTGACCGTCGGCGATATACAGGGCGTCGAGCTGGGCGAATTCATTCCGGATGGCTTCGATGGTGGCCTGGTCCTTAACCACCCAGGCCGTATGGCCGATGCCGTCGTCGGCGGTGAAATCGTATTCCGGTATTCCGGCGACGATCCTGGCTACAATCTTGTCGAAGGATTCCCTGGCCTTGAAGGTCAGAAAAACGGGGCCCGTGTGGGCGCCCACCACGTCGATGTGCCGGGTCCGGTCCATTTCCTTGTCCGTCCGGGTCAGTTCATGTTTTTTAATCAGCCCCTTTTCGTATTCCTCGACGCTGTAACCGGCGACGATCCCGTACTGTTCACGGCTGCCCATGGTCTGACGGTAGATGTAGTAACAGGGCTGGTCGTCCCGGACGAGAATCTTCTGGTCGATCATCTTCTGCATATAGGACTTCGCCAGTTCGTGCACGTAATCACCCTCTGACTTTGCTCCCGCCGGCAAATCGATTTCCGACTTCTCCACATGGAGAAAACTGGCAGGGTTGTCCTCGGCAAGCTTCTGTCCTTCTTCTACGTTCAGGACGTCATAGGGATAGGACGCGACATCTTTGACGATGTCTTTCCTGGGTCTTAAGGCACGAAATGGAATCACTCTGGACATGGTGTACTCTCCTCTTGCGAAATTGGCGACATACTGCCATACTGGATTGGTGAAATCAACCGGAAAAGGGTCGTGTATCCCCAGTAAAAAATGAGGTCATAAGGGGCGTTATAATCATGATAAATCGCGTATTTATCCACGGATTGGAGAGCACCAGTCAGGGGGTGAAAGGGCAGTATTTCCATGCACATTATCCCGATATGCTGATCGAGGATTACGAAGGGCCTTTTGAGGCGCGGATGGAAAAGCTCAACCGGCTGTTAACGGGGAAAGACAATCTGATCCTGGTGGGGTCCAGCTTCGGCGGCCTCATGGCGGCGGTTTACGCCTGCGAGAACCAGGATCGGGTGAAGAAACTGATTCTTCTGGCCCCGGCGCTGATGCTGCCGCAGTTTTACCCCTGTCAGAAGGTGCGCTTAACTCTGCCGGTCGTCCTTTACCACGGCAAGCAGGATGACATTGTCCCGCCGGAGGCGACCCGGAAAATCGCCGAAGAAGTTTTTACCAACCTCTTCTACTATGCCGTAACCGATGACCATTCCCTTCATGGGCATTTTGAAAAGATGCCCTGGGATTGCCTTCTGGCGAGCAGGGAATGATCGTAGAAATCAGTACCGTTGATTCTCTGAAAAGGATCTTCTCTTTCACGGGATTCTAAAAATGATCTCTGTTGTTTGATCTACAGGTATCTTGGGGACAAACGAGGAGCCCGCACAGTCCTTGTTAATTAAACGGAAGAAGTGGTTACCAAGTTACAATTTTAATGGAAGCGGCGGCATGACAATGGCCTCACCGTCAACAACGATCTTGCCATCCTGGTTCACACAGGTAGTTCTAAATTTCACTCGGTTTCGTTCTGTAAACTTTTCGATGACCTCTACCCGGGCTGTGATGGTATCCGAAATGCGAACCGGGCGTTTGAACTCCAGGCTTTGGCTGACATAGATTGTTCCTGCACCGGGAAGACTCACGCCGAACACGGCAGATATGAGTCCCGCCGAGAGCATCCCGTGTACAATTCTCCCCTTGAATATGGTGCCTTTTGCAAAAGTTTCGTTGATGTGGGCCGGATTGAGGTCTCCCGTGACCCCGGCATAGAGGTAGACGTCCGTTTCCGTTACGGTTTTGGTAAATTCAGCTGAATCTCCTATATGCATCTCGTCGATTGTTTTCCCGATCATGATTTTCTCCTATTATAATCGACCCGTAAATAATCCGTATGTTTAAATTCCGTTTACAGCCTGCAAATCAAGCGTTAGGCATCTTCAATCAAGGGGTGGCTGATTGCTGAAGCCAGTGCCGGAGATCTTAGAACCAGCTTTTGAATATCCAGCTGTTTTCCCGAAGGTCTTTGACATCGTCCTTCAGCATCTCACAGAGTTGCATGTTCTGGATAGCAACCCCACCCATGTAGGCAAGAGCCATAACAAACTGTATCTCGCCTTCCGAGAATGTCCTGGATGTGCCGCTGTACAGACGAAGCACGCCGATGACTTCATCACGGGACTTGATGGGTACACTGAGAATTGTAACGATGCCTTCCTCTTTCTTTTCCTCCCGGTACTGGACTCCGGGATCAGTGGCGGCGTTTTTGACCACAACAGGCTGTCCCTGAAGGGCTTGGGCGATACTCTTTTCCGCCGAGATCGGTCCCTTGTTGAGGTATTTTTCCGAGAGGCCATAGCTTGCGGCGAGGCGCAGGGTTGCGTGATTCTCATCCAGCAGCCGAATGGAGGCCGCCTTGACATTCATGGACGCTGCCACATGCTTCGTGAGGGTCTCAAGGATCGTTTTGATGTCCGTACTGCCCGTGATGTCTGCTGCCAGTTCGAGGAATATCCGGGTGGCGTTGCGAAGTTTTTCGATGCGGTCTGCTTTAGCAATGGACAGGCCACCCAATTCGGCAAGCACCGTAAAAAACTCGATCTCCTTATCGGAGAAATCCCGGATATCGGATGTATAGAGTGACATGCAGCCCATCATCTCATCGCGAACGATAACGGGGACTACGAGAATGGAGCCGATTCCCTCTTTTATTTTGGATTCCTTGTTCTGAAGGCGGTCGTCATTCTTGGCGTCCCGATAATGGAGATACCCGTTTTTCTTGAGCATCTTCATGATCGGCAGGGTTCGTCCCGGTGCGGTGTGCATATAATTCTTCGAGAGCCCTGTCTGGGCCGCAACGATGTAATGGGTCTTATTCTCATCACTGGCTAGGAACAGACACGCCCCCTTGGCATGCATTGTGGCAACGGCAGACTCAACGATCATTTGACAAAGTTTTTCCCGGTCGTTGGTTGCGCCCAGGACCCTGGAAACCTTGTGAATTTCCTTGATGTATTCGCTCATATCCCCCTCTCTTTCCTTTTTAGGTCGATTTCTTAGCGGTGGCCGCCCCCATTGGGGTTTTTTACCGTTGTCGTTTGGGGACCACCCTCATTTTTCCGCTTCATCGCGTTCCGTAAGCCACCAGATGATTTTTGGGGCAAACTCACGCTGCGCTTTGGAGCTCACGTAGATGCCGATGTGGCCTGTATCGAGACAGACGTCCTCCTTGTCCCTGCTGGCGATCTTGCCGGTGAACTGATCGCACGACTGGGGGGGCACCAAATGGTCATAGCGGCCATAGATATTGAGCACGGGCATGGTGATGTTCTTCAGATCGACCTTTTTCCCGCCCAAGACAATTTCGTTCTTGATAAGCCGGTTTTCCAGGTACATCCATTTTATAAATTCGCGGAAAGTCTCGCCGGGGAGGTCCGGGCTGTCAAAAATCCAGCGTTCCATGCGAACGAAGTTTTCCAGGAAATCCTTGTTGTGAATATTCTCCAGGAAACCCACGTATTTGTCGATCATGAGACGTGCCGGGTTAAGGAGTAAGAAGCCGAGGTTCATGATATCGCCCGGGATATTCCCGTAGGAAGCCACCAGTTTGTCCGGATCCAGAGATTTTGCCCAGACGTTGAGCAGGCCTGCTTCGTGATCGAAATTCGTCGGTGTTACGGTCAGGACCAGATTCTTGATCTTTTCCGCGTGCAAAGCCGCATGCATGACGCACATGGTTCCGCCTTGGCAGATTCCCATGACGTTGATATGCTGTAAGCCGTATGCATTACGAACAAAATCGACGCAACTGTCGATATAGCCGTTGACGTGATCGTCCAGATTGAGAAACCGGTCTTTTCGAGTCGGGTAACCCCAGTCGATCATGTAGACATCTAGACCCGC
>CAZTYA010000180.1:0-4817 GCA_964617255.1 uncultured Syntrophales bacterium | reverse complement strand
TCGGGTGGAAAACATCAGGCAGGCCCAGTTAAATCGAAAAGCCGGCATGACGTTCGCCAGCGGCCTGCGTTCCATTCTGCGCCAGGACCCGGAAGTGATCATGATCGGTGAAATCCGTGATGCGGAAACGGCGGCGATTTCCGTTCAAGCCGCCCAGACCGGACATCGCGTTCTCAGCACGCTGCATACCAATGACGCAGCCGGCGCCGTGACACGATTTATTGATATGGGCGTCGAACCGTTTCTGGTTTCGTCTGTGCTGCTCGTTTCCTTTGCCCAGAGACTCGTCAGGACGAACTGTCCTTATTGCCGCGAACCGTACCGGCCGCCGGAACCGGTTTTGCGGGCCTGGGGATTGGATAAAGTCGAGAATGCCCGTTTCGAACGCGGAAAAGGCTGCTATCAGTGCATGAATACGGGCTATAAAGGCAGAACAGGGGTCTTTGAAGTGTTGGTCAACGATGAAATGATCCAGGAGTTGATCCTCAAGAAGACCTCCGCCCAGGAGATAACCAAGCAGGCACATGCTGCGGGGAAATTGACAACCTTAAAGGAAGATGCCGCCCATAAAGTCCTGGCCGGCATTACCACGCTGGAAGAGGCCGCATCTGCGGTCATGATGTAATATGCCGAACTATTCATACAAAGCCATCGATGAAGCAGGGAAGATTGTGGCGGGTCAGCTCGAAGCGGAATCCATTTCCGGAGCTGAAAGCATATTGATGGCCCGTGGCCTGATCCCCTCAGGAGTTTTCCCCAGTTTTAAAAAAAGTACGGAAAAGTACGGCCATGCCGGCACCCTTGACTTCCTATCGCAAAAAGTCCAAACATCGGAACTGATTTTATTCACAAAGCAATTCCGTTCCATGCTGATGGCCGGCGTGCCCATTCTCAGATTGCTCCAGGTACTGGTGGAGCAATCCGAAAACAGAGCCCTCAAAAGAGTCGTGTTTCAAATGTCCCAGGATATCAGGCAGGGAAAAACCCTGACGGAATCCATGGATAAGCATCCCGCGGTTTTTACGCCCCTGTATCGCTGCATGGTGAGTGCGGGTGAACAAAGCGGCAGTCTGGTGGAAACGCTCGAGCGCCTGATTTATATCCTCGAACACGAGGAAAAGGTTCGTTCCGATATCCGATCAGCGCTGCAATATCCGATCATCGTTTGTATTGCCCTGGGCGGTGCTTTCTTTATCCTTTTAACCTTCGTGATTCCCAAATTCATCGCGATCTTTCAAAAATCAGGTATTGAATTGCCGATCCCCACAAAGATCGCCATGTTTTTGTACCATGGCATTCAACAATACGGGATATTCATGCTGACGCTGGCCATGGTCGTCATCGTTGGGCTTCATTATTATTTTAAAACGGATAACGGGAAATATGTGCGGGATTCGTTTTTTCTTAAGACGCCCCTGTTTGCTCCCCTGATCCGGAAGGCCGCCATGTCTCGCTTTGCCAGTATTTTTTCCATTCTTCAGGCCAGCGGCATTCATATTATGGATGCGATGCGGATCCTTTCCGGCACCATCGGCAATATGGCGATGTCACGTGAATTTGATCGTCTGCGGGAAAAAGTCCAGGAAGGGCAGGGCATTGCCGTTCCTTTGCGGTCCTCCAAGTACTTTACCCCCATGGCCGTTGATATGATCGCCATCGGCGAAGAATCGGGCAACATTGACGATATGCTCAGGGCGGTGGCCAAACATTACGACCAGGAAGTGGAATATTCCGTCAAGAAACTGTCGGATGCGCTGGGGCCCATTCTGGTGGTTGCCCTGGCCCTGGTCGTTGGTTTTTTTGCCCTGGCCATATTTTTACCCATGTGGGATCTCACAAAACTGGTCAAATAGGGGGAATGATACAGCGAACGAACGATACCTGAAATCATGAAAATGATAAACTCAGATGGGTGGGGCCACCCTAATCGATACATATGTCTGATGAGTGAAGTAGATGTGCTGTGGCACAAGATTTGTATTGATAACAAATAGTAAAATCATAATTGGGGTTTTGCATGGAAACATGAAATGGAAGTTATTGAGAAAGGAATTGTTTCATACGAATGAACTGATGAAAAATCAAACGCGGGGAGGAGATAAATATTTATGAAAAGAAAGAGAACCTTAACAGGCCAAAAAGGTTTTACACTGATCGAAATCATTGCCGTTCTGGTCATTCTGGGAATTTTAGCCGCCGTGGCCATTCCCAAATATGTTGATCTGCAAAATGATTCAAAATTAAGGGCGATTGACGGGGCCATTGCAGCCGGAGGGAGTAACGCTTATATGATTTATTCGCGGCAGGTTCTTGCCGGCAACACCAGCCCTACGGCAGCGCAATTAACAGCCGCCTTGAATGTGGATCAGTATCAGCGCTTAGGGGATTTCACCGTCAGATACGCAACTGGGACAGCCCCCACCGGTTGTACACGAGCCATCCAGGTAATCTATACCGGTGGACCGACGGCCAATTACTATACGGGAACAGCGCCACGAAAAACATTTTGTATTTTTTAGTATCAAAAAATCATCATCTTCACGGTTGCGGGCTAATCAGGCATTTTTCTGTGCCATGATTGTCCCGCATTTTTTTCGATACCGTCACAATCCCTTTTTCATTGCCATAAAAAGTCTTTGCGTTGAAATATCCGCACGATATTGATATGTAGTCCTGGTATGATTCAGGAAGCGCTATTAATCCATTTCAGGGGATGTGAATACATATGAAAATTAAGGTCAATCAGGGGAATATTACGGAAGCAAAGGCCGACGCGGTTGTTCTTTTCTCTTACGAAGACGATTTCATGCCGGCCAAAATCATAACGGAATTCAATGCCTTGTCGAATAATTTGATCCGGAAGATGATCGACGCCGGGGACATCACGGGAAAAACAAAGGAAATTCAAGTAATATTCCTGCCTGATGCGCAAAACACGAAGCGCGTCATGGTCGTGGGCCTGGGTAAGAAAAACGAAGCCGACCTGGACAAAATACGCGGGGCGTTTGCCCTTGCGGCCCAGAAGGCCAGGTCTATGAAGTTGGCAAGCATAGCCACGACACCGGATATGGCCGGACTGGATATCCCCGGAGAATTGATTGCCGCTGCCGCCGTCGAAGGGATGAAACTCGGGCTTTACCGGTTTACGGCTTTCAAGACGGAAGAGCCGGACTGCATGAACGACATTGAGGAATTAGTCGTCTGGAGCGATGAGAAAAAAGGTTCCGCGAAGCTGAAGGAAGCGGTAGCAGAAGCCGAACACGTTGCCGATGCCGTCATCTTTGCCCGGAATCTTGTCTCCATGCCGTCCAATGAAATGACGCCGAAAGACATGGCGCGTGAAGCCATCGCAATCGGGACAAACCATAAACATATTGAAGTTAAGGTTTTGGATGAAAAACAGATGAAAAAACTGGGGATGAACGCACTACTCGGGGTCACGCGGGGAAGCCGGGAAGAGGCCCAGTTCATTATCATGGATTATCAGGGTGCAAAAGGGAAAGAGCCGCCCATTGTTTTCATCGGCAAGGGCCTGACCTTTGACAGCGGCGGCATTTCGATCAAGCCCGCTGAGAACATGGAAGAGATGAAAACGGACATGGCGGGCGGAGCGGCCGTGATGGGCGCGATCATGGCGGCGGCGGACTTGAAGATTCCCAGGCGCATCATCGGATTGATTCCGGCCACGGAGAACATGCCCGGCGGTCTGGCTTACAAACCCGGCGACGTATTAAAAACCCTGTCGGGACTGACCGTGGAAGTAATCTCCACCGATGCCGAAGGTCGATTGATCCTCGCAGACGCTCTGACCTACGCCAAGAGATTCAAACCGGCAGCCGTGATCGATCTGGCGACCCTGACCGGCGCTTGCATTATCGCCCTGGGTGAAAATGTCATCGGCATGATGGGAACGGATGAAAAGTTAAAGGACAGGTTGAAAAAAGCAGCGGAAATAACCGGCGAAAAGCTATGGGAACTGCCCCTGTGGGAAGATTATTGCGAAGCCATTAAAAGCGATATTGCAGACCTGAAAAATGTCGGCGGCAGGCCGGCAGGCGCCATCACGGCCGGGACTTTTCTCAGTAAATTCGCCGGGGATTACCCCTGGGTGCATCTCGACATCGCCGGTCCAAGCTGGTTAAAAAAGGACAGGCCTTATACGCCGAAAGGCGCTTCCGGCGTCGGCGTGCGCCTTCTGATTCGGATGCTGAAAGACTGGAGCGACAATTAAGTATGGCCGAAGAAAAAAACGTTCTGGATATCCGTGATCTGAAAACCGTTTTCCATACGGATCAAGGCGATGTGCGGGCCGTTGACGGGGTAAGCCTCACTATTCCCGAAGGAACGACTCTCGGCGTTGTCGGAGAATCGGGATGTGGGAAAACCGTCCTGGCGCTTTCCGTGATGCGATTGATTCAGATTCCCCCGGGAGAAATTGTATCCGGAGAGATTTTGCTCGACGGCATCGACCTGCTTCGTCTCACTCGGATGGACATGCAGGATGTGCGCGGAAAAAAAATTTCCATGATTTTTCAGGAGCCCATGACGTCACTGAATCCTGTGATCAAAGTGGGCGAGCAGATTGCAGAAATTGTCCGGCTTCATGAAGGAAAGTCGAACAAAGAAGCCATGGCGCATGCCGTGGACATGCTCCACATGGTCGGCATTGCCGCGCCGGAGAAACGGGTCAGGGACTACCCCCACCAGATGAGCGGCGGGATGCGGCAACGCATCATGATTGCCATGGCCCTGTCGTGCAAGCCTCGCCTCATGATCGCCGACGAACCGACCACCGCCCTTGACGTGACCGTACAGGC
>CAZTYA010000179.1:0-4851 GCA_964617255.1 uncultured Syntrophales bacterium | reverse complement strand
AATCATTCAACTCCAAGGGATTGGTATCGCCGTATAATGTCTCTTCTATCACCGGTAATTGCGGAATGTTGATCAAATTGATACCGAAGTCCTCGATACTAAGAGGCAGATCAACGTGTGAGCCGTTTGGAAGTTCCAACCTGTTGCTGTTACGGGTAACGATGACTTCACCGTCAATCGTGTTATATTGGTTATTGTCTGTCCCATACACATTCTTGACAATGGTCATCTTTCCGCTCGTAGATCGCTCGATATAAATATTATTTTCCCCCGAATCGATAATCGTGTCCGTATCTGCTCCGTCTGCGAGATGGAAGTAGTAGGCGTCGTTGCCTTTGCCGCCGATGAGAATGTCGTTACCCCTTCCACCGGTCAGGTTGTCCCGGCCCTCGCCGCCGTAGAGGACGTCGTCCTCCATACCGCCGGTCAGATCGTCGCCCTGATCACCGCCGATCATGAACGCCCGGTCGTCTCCCGCCTTGGCCTTCAGAGCCGGTCCGCCTGCCTGGACGTACCAGTCTTTCGTTCCCTCCAGCACAGCCTGCGCCTGTTCCTTCTCCTCCGGCTGCCAACCGTTCAGGTACGCATCAAAATAAAGATTGTAGCCTTTCGCCCCCTCATCCCCGGTCAAACTGGCAGCCACATCGGATACCTTGAAGTGCAGGCCACCGCCCTCCGTGATGCCGGCGTCATCGAACAGTTCATTAGCGGCATCCGGCTGCTCGGTATAGTATTTCTCAATGGCAAACGCGATCAGCGTCTTCTGCATGGCTTCATTCGTCAAACTCAATCCACCCTGCGCGGCTATCTTCTCCAGGTCATTTGTGAAGCGGGTGAGCATCCCCTGCTCCGGATGCAATGGATCGGCGGCAACCTCATACTTGATAAGGCGTTCGGTAAAGTTTTCCTTGGCATCCACTAATTTATTGGGATCGTTATAAAAAAGATTCCCATCATTCATCATGCTGACCAAACCACTCAAGTATGGTTCTTCATTTTCAGGCTCTTTAGTTAATTTCTGGAATCCGGGATTCATGAGGAAAAGGGTAAGAAGCGATTGATCGTGAAGCTGAGTACCGGATACACTCGTACTATCATGTTGTAATGATATCTGTGTGCCAATCATGCTGGAGAACCAATTGGAAAGAATTTCCCCTTGTACATATCGCCCGGTAACATTTCCTTCCCGTTCCGCCAGATTGGTGAAAGTAAACAGTTCAGGTGCCAGCAATTGGAGATTTTCACGGGAATAAAGAG
The DNA here is from genome assembly GCA_964617255.1 of uncultured Syntrophales bacterium. Lineage (GTDB taxonomy): Bacteria > Desulfobacterota > Syntrophia > Syntrophales > JAAYKM01 > JAAYKM01. The sequence goes on along the minus strand of CAZTYA010000179.1, from coordinate 3,594 downwards.
CTGGATTCCCATTTTGGGAAGTCGTGAGATAATTGATGAGGTCTTCCCGCATTGCCTCCGTGGCGCTTCTACTGAACGGTGCCTGATCGAATGTCTCCGCGTGGACGTTGAAGAACACTCCCAACAAAGCCGCGATACCACCACCCAACGAATGGCCGGTCAAACTGATCCGGTTCCCGTACAGTTTCTTCATTTCAAGGTAATACGCCGCCGCCTCACGTAACTGATCCGATGGATCACCGTTATAAAGACAAAATATCTCCCAATTGTCACGGCTCCAACCGGGAGCTCTCCCGGCAAAGGAAATGACAACCTCGTCGCCTTTCCGGAATGAAACGGCTTCGAAACCACTATTTTCTTTTTTTGGATTAAATTGAGACCACCCTGTGGGAACGGGGAACTGGTTTACTTCACCGCGCGTAGATATGTATGCACCACCTGCCATAATAGCGTATTCATAAGTTTCCATTATTTGTCTCCTTGGCTTTTGATGTTAAACAATCGGTCACATGGGCAATACTCGTTGATAAACCATTGCTCGCTACATACCTTTAGACATGCTTCATGGGATGGTGTGGATGAGAACCAGTCGATGCCTAACCATGTCCCCTTGCCATTTGTTACCATCTCTACACATCTTTCTGTCTGCGCCGACTTGACGGGTTGACGCATGATCTTTCTCAGATGCGGTTCCAGATAGCGGTTTTCCTCCCTGATTTGAGCAATGGACAACACCCCGGTCTGGTTCTTGGGTTTTGGGCTTCCAACAACTACATTGGCTTCTGTAAATTCGGTGGGGAACTCTTCCAGCTTGATGCGTTGCCAGGTCTTGCTGTCATACTTGAAAAGTACATACGGAGGATTAGGACGCCCCCAGTAGTTATAGGAAATGCAGCCCGCAGGGACCGTTGCAATATAGGGCGTCCCGTGTATAAACCCTATCGTTATCAGCATCAGTGGGGATCCTTTTGGTGGTAGTTCCTGGCTTATCTTCCAGGTAACAAATTTGTATGTTCCCGGAACGGGGAAATCCCATTTTTCTTCCAAGACTTCACGTTCCTGGCTAGCCAGATAGGGGTAATCTCCCAATTTCTGAGATCGGTCCACGATGATCGTCCGGCCGTCGTGCAGCAGAACCTCCTCCTTCCACCACGCCGAATGCCCCAGGGCGCAACCGCTCAAAAACATGCAGAGCAGCAAGATGATCACCACCGAAAACAAAAGTCTTTTACGTTTGACAGCCCGTTCACTTTTTTCTCCTGCTTTTTCTTTCAAGCCGTGCACCTCCTCGTTGATTTCCTCCTCAAATACAATTAAATGCCCGTATTCATTTAATTCTATTAGCTTATTATCGTTATACCTCCTGGCGTAACGGCCAATTGGAAAAACAGCGACAATGTTTCTCAAGCTGCCGTTTTGAGTAACGATTAGTAAATCTGGAACTTGTGGAGGGATCAGGTACTGATCTTTGGAATCTGAATAGAATTGTGACATGTCCGTTCCCCCCGGATATGGATTTAATAATGAAATCTTTCCTATTGGTCAAGATTTGAATGAAAAAAACATCCTTAGGCCGATAAGAAATATTTCATACTTGGACGCATCAGCCTGTCGCCGCCGCCGTCAAAAATCACATCGTTACCGTTGCCGGTTCTGAATTTGTAGTCATCATTTCCCGTTGCGCCGATCATGGTGTCATTTCCCGTGCCGCCCGTTAGATCGTCATTGCCGTTGCCCCTTATCTCACCTTCAACCCCTCATCGAGATACTTGATCACCGGGAAGAGGAAGAATTCGAGGACCCTGCGTTTCCCGACGTTGATTTCAGCGGTGACGGTCATCCCCGGCTTCACCCGGTAGACCATCCCGTTTTTCGTCTTCAGTTCTTCGGAAAGCATACTGACGTGGAGGGGGTAGCCGCCGGGCTGCTGTTGCTGATCCTGGTCCAACCCCGCCGGTTGCCGGTTCTTCTCCTGCTCATCCACGCTGAACGGCGAGATGGTTTTAACCTTCCCCCTGATGGTTCCGTATTTCTGAAAATCGAACGTATCCACCTTGATGACACAATCCTGATGCTGTTTCACGAAACCGATATCCCTATTAAATACAATGGCATTGACGATCAGGGGCGTTTTTTCGGGAACGATGCCCACTACCGGCTGGGCCGTCGTCACGACACCCCCCAGGGTTTTGACCGGCAGGAGATACACATAGCCGTTCACGGGGGCGGTAATGAACTTCTTCGCCTTCCGAAACTGCAGGCTGCTCACCTCCGCCTCCAGCATGTTCTTCCCTTTCAGGCTTTCGGAATATTCCGACAGGAGTTTTTCCCGGAAGCCGTTCCGGAAAGTGTTCATTTCATCTTCGATCCTCGCGAGTTTGGCTTCGGTCTGCGCGGCCTGTCCTTCCTTAACTTCCCATTCCCGCTCCAGGTTCATCCGCTCTTTCATCTTCTCCCGGTAGCGGTTTTCCGCCAGGGCGCCCGCTTCGAACAGGGCCTGGAAGCGTTCTTCATCCTCCTGCGCCATGGCCAGAAGGTCACGCAACCGGCCGATCTCCTTCGTGAATGTGTTGAGTTCCGTCCTGGCCTCCCGCAGGGCGTTTTCCTTTTCATGGATGCCGGAGAGGTACTTGTCGCGTTGCGCCCGGTACTGGGACAGCTGCATCAGCACCGATTCCGGGGGATAATCCTTCCCGGAGGGATGGAACGGACGGCCCGACAGGACGGCATCGATCCTTTCCATGGCCAGCCGTGAAAATTGCAGATTCCGGCTCTTGCCTTCCAGGTCCGCCGTATCGACCGAGGGGTCGATTTCCATAAGAATTTCGCCCTCCTTGACAAAATCACCCTCCTTGACGTGGATACCCGTAATAATTCCGGTTTCCAGGGGCTGGAGCACCTTGACGTCGCCGAAGGGAATGATCTTGCCGCGGGCGGTGACCACCACATCGACCTTGACCAGATAAAGGCCCAGTAAAACCGCGATCATCAGGGCGATAATGGTCCAGAGGAAGTACGTCCCGAGCGGATTGGGCGGGCGCTCCTCGATCTCGGCCAGGATCGGCCGGAAATCATGATGGTCTTTCATCACAGACGGTTTTCCTCCTGCTGCTGATATAGATAGGCGTATAGACCGCCCTTTTGCATAAGCGATTCATGGTTGCCCGCCTCGACAATTTTACCCTTGTCGATGACCAGAACCCAGTCGCAGGTTCTCATGACCGACATCCGGTGGGCGATGAAGATGACCGTCCGGCCTTTCCGGATCAGGCCGAGATTGTTTTGAATCATCCGCTCTGATTCGTAATCGAGGGCGCTTGTCGCCTCGTCGAAGATGAGGATGTTCGGACTGGTGATCAGGGCCCGGGCAATAGCGATCCGCTGTTTCTGCCCGCCGGACAGGGAGGAACCCCGCTCCTCGACGGGGGTGTCGTAGCCCATGGGCATTTCCGAAATGAATTCGTGGGCGCCGGCGATGCGGGCCGCCTGGATGATCCGTTCCATCGACGCCTCCGGCGCACCCATGGCGATGTTTTCCCGGATCGTGCCGCTGAAGAGGAAGCATTCCTGAAGGACGACGCCGGTTTTATACCG
>CAZTYA010000178.1:0-4870 GCA_964617255.1 uncultured Syntrophales bacterium | reverse complement strand
GTCCCCTCAAAAATATGCTCTGTAAAATCTACAAGGCAGGAGAAGAATAATGTCACAATACGGCCTCCTCATCGACTATGACTACTGTACCGGCTGCCATGCCTGTGAAATCGCCTGCAAACAGGAATATAAAAGACCGGCGGGCAGACCCGGCGGCATCCGGATTCTCGATCTGACCCAGGAACTACCGGGAGGCAAGGTCGATGTGACCTACTTCCCCCTGCTGACCCGTGTGTGCTCGTTCTGCAAACCCCGGGTTAAAAAGGGGCTGCTTCCCGCCTGCGTTCAGCACTGCATGGCCCGCTGTCTGACCTTCGGACCCCTGGAAGAGATGCCCGCCCAGGCGCCCAAGAACCGGAAAGCGGTCCTCTGGACCTGGTGAAGCAGCAAAAAAGCCGATTGCATTGAGCTAATCGGCGTTGTCGTTCCACTGCCATTTGGGTTGAGTGTGCCAATTTCATTCCTCCTTTTGTCATAGTCGTGAGGTTAGTGCCGGTTTTTCTTGACATGGCCGAAAATCCGCCAAGATCTATCTAGTTGATTATATTCATTTAATGATTTGTGCTCATACCGTTTTCCCTCAGAAAACGGGTTATCTCCCGTAACCTGATCTCTCCCGCCCAATTATCATGTGGTTTTTTCGTTTAAAATAGCTTAGAGATTAATCACTTATTCGCGTTGATTTGAATGAAATTCAGAGCATATCAATCGAGAAATCTGTGGAGGCGTGGCATGATGAAAAAAAAGTGGGTCTATGCGGCGGTGTTGTTTTTTATGCTCAGCGTGCCGACATGTCTGTATGCTGAAGATTACAAGGATATATTCAAGAAGACCCAGGCAAAAGCCATGGCGGGCGACGCAACCGCCCAGCAGGAACTGGGCCGGATGTACCTCAACGGCGTGGGTGTGTTGAAAGACTACCAGGAAGCCGTCGTCTGGTACAGAAAGGCGGCCGGCCAGGGACTCCCCGGCGCCCAGTTCAATCTGGGCGTGATTTATTTCAAGGGAGAAGTTGTCCCGAAGGATTATATGGAGGCCGTGAGGTGGTTCTACCCGGCGGCCGAACAGGGGCATGCCGAAGCACAATACTACCTGGGCATGATGAATTCGAAAGGGTTAGGTGTTTCGAAAAATTATGCGGCGGCTGTCAAGTGGTACGGTCATGCCGCGGAGCAGGGTTTGACCGGCGCCCAGTACAATTTGGCCGTGATGTACTACAACGGGGACGGCGTTGATCAGGATTACCGGGAGGCGGCGAAGTGGATGACCCAGGCCGCCGGCCTGGGACTGGCAAGGGCCCAGTATGATCTGGGGCAGATGTATGTGAAGGGGTACGGCGTCCCCAAGGACAAGGTGCAGGCCTACAAATGGCTGGATCTTGCCGCGGCCCAGGGCGGAGAAAAGGCGAGGGAACTTCGGGATTCCTTGAGCAAAGAAATGACGCCGGAACAGATTACCGAGGCAAAACGCCTCAGCGCGGCGTTTCGCAGCAGCAAATAGGCGGAAATGGGCACATGGGCCAATCGAATTTTCGAGAGAGCCACGATAATGGACTATCAGCAAATGACATCGCCGTGCGGTCTGGATTGTTTCAATTGTCCCGTCTATTTGGCGAACGATAACCTGAAGCTCAGGATCGACATCGCCGAAAGATTGGGGCTGCCCCCGGAAAAGGCGACGTGCAACGGGTGCATCAACGCGGAAGGCATCATCGCTTTTCTGGGCGACCAAGGTCCCTGCGTTGTCTTTAACTGCACGGAACAAAAGGGCATCACCTATTGCTGTGAATGCGCTGCATTTCCCTGTGATCATCTTCATCCTTACGCGGATCAGGCCGCTGTCAGGCAGCATAATACAAAGCCGTTCAATCTCTGCCTGATCAAGAAAATGGGTGTTGAAAGATGGGCCGAAGAAAAGGCGCTGAAGGTCAAGCAAACCTATTTTCAGGGTAAATTCAGCATGCACGCAACGGACAAGATAAAATCATGATAATCTCGCGCAAGAGTGCGTGTTTTGGAACGGGGAATTGTTTGAAAAAAATCACCAGGTCAAGACAAACAGGGTAAAGCGGCGACACAAAACTGAGATCCTGAGCGCATGTGTTTCCCCTGGAATATGGTGCGATCGGAGTGAAAAAATGGGTATAGACGAAGACGTTCTGAAGCAGTTGGAAATTCACCAGAAAAGCGAGATCACCGAACATCATATCTATGCCAGGTTGGCTGACAGAGTCGGCCATGCAGAAAACCGACGGGTCATCGAGGAGATAAGCAAGGACGAACTGCGGCATTACCATATATGGCGAAGACACACCGGACGCGAAGTGAAGCCCGATCAATGGGCGATTTGGAAATACTGCTGGATTTGCCGCATCTTCGGGCTGACCTTCGGCGTTAAGCTCATGGAGCGGAAAGAAGAGGGCGCACAGATCAGTTATGAACATCTGCGGGGTGTGGTTCCCGAAGCGGAGGCCGTCATACTGGAGGAGAATCAGCATGAGGCGGCGCTGTTGCTTCTTCTCGATGAAGAAAAACTGCATTATACGGGTTCGATGATCCTGGGGCTCAATGACGCACTGGTCGAACTGACCGGTACGCTGGCGGGACTCACCCTGGCCTTGCAAAACACAAAACTGATCGCCCTGACCGGATCGATCACGGGTATTGCCGCCGCTTTGTCCATGGGCGCATCCGAGTATTTGTCAACGAAGGCGGAAAAAACGGACAAAAACCCATTAAAAGCGGCTATTTATACCGGAATAACCTATCTTGCCACCGTGCTGTTGCTCATCCTCCCCTACCTGCTGCTGGACAATTATTACATCTGTCTGGGGTGCACACTGATCGGCGCCGTTGCGATCATCGCACTTTTTAATTATTACATTTCGGTTGCGAAAGACGAACCGTTTCAAAAGCGGTTTTTCGAGATGGCAGGCCTTAGTCTTAGCGTGGCCGCTTTCAGCTTTCTTATCGGCTATCTGTTACGGACCCTTCTGGGTGTTGAGGTCTAAAAAACATGAAAACACAGGGTCTTCGGTCATGATTGGGCTGCTGATATTAACAGGATAAACAAAGGATTTCATATTCATCATCAAGATGGAACAACAAACAGCATACCTAGATGCTTTGATTAAACTGCATGGCGGGCTGAAACGGCAGGGGCCGGGCGATGAAGATTTTTCCCGTCGGATTTTAGATGGGCTCCGGCCATTTCCTGTCAAGCCCCGGATTGCGGATCTGGGCTGCGGTACCGGAGCGGCGGCGCTTTTGCTGGCTGAGTATTTTCATAGCAGCGTTCTTGCTGTGGATCTGGCATCGGCTTTTCTTGCTGAACTGCGTGTTGAAGCACGGTCACGTGGGCTGGATCATCTGATTACCGTGATTGAGGCCGATATGGGGCATCTGGATTGGCCGGACGCCTCCATCGATTTGCTCTGGTCGGAAGGGGCAGCCTATAATCTGGGTTTCGCGTGTGCGTTGCGCCTTTGGCGTCGGCTTCTCGTTGACGGCGGCAAAGCGGTTGTCTCAGACATGAGCTGGTTTGCCGAAAAGATTCCCCCGGCGGTTTCGGTATTCTGGAACGCCGCATATCCGACTATGGCCCGTGAAAGGGACAATATCGCCCACGCCGAAAGGGCCGGTTTTAAGGTACTTGCGACGCACAGGCTTCCCAGTGCTCTGTGGTGGTCAAACTATTACGATCCGTTGATGAGAAGAGTGGATGAGATTCGGGCGGTTGTAGACCCGGTCATGCAGTCGGTTATTCAAGAGACCGAAACCGAGATGGATTTGTTCAGGCAGTTCAGCGATTTATATGGCTATACCTTCTATATTTTAGAAGCGCATTAAGTGATGGATGTCGAAAGAACTGGAGATTAAACGGATAGGAGGATGTCATGAAGAAAAAGGGAAAAGGAATCGCCATATGGGCGGCAGCGGTGATGGTGTCTGTGATCTGTTTGACTTTGCCGGGGATGTCGGCGGCCAAATCTCCCACGCCCATCGAAGGGATCGGTTTCAACGTCGGTCTTTCCATGCAGGATAATCTTAAATCCTTAGTCGGCAAGGATGTTTATGTGCATCTGCGTTCCGGCGACACCCTGCAGGGTTATGTCAAGGCCGTGGGAGACAAGCAGGTTCACCTGGAGAAACTGGCGGGGAAGGATTTTTACGACGCCCTGATCCGCCTGGACGATATCAGCGCCATCGAGGTGAAGTTCCGGGATCTGAAGTAACCGCGTCTCGATATTTGCTCTCAGGGCCGTCCATGGGGTTTCACGCCCGGGCAAGACACAGGTGTTGCCCAGCCATGACGAGAGGTGCGCATGATGGCTGTCTTTCTCAAATGTTTCTTCGGTGTCTTTATCCTGGCCGGTATTGCGTTCAGCTTTTATGCCTTGTTCCTGCTCTGGGATACCGCCAATTTCGTCAAGACGTCGTCGGGGCGTGTTATAGGAACATTCTCCGGATATGACGAAGAATGGTTCAAAACCACCAGTTCCAGCCCTTCGCCGACCAACTGGGGGCAGACCGATTTCAGCGAATCCTGGTCGGTGATGATCTATCCCATCTTTTCATATGTAACAAAGGATGGTCAAACGCTTCAAGTCCGTGAAAAGAGACCCCATATTTTCGAGATGTTCAAGCCGGGCCAGGAGGTGGAAATCATGCTTTCGCCTCACGCAGAGCCGCGACTTGCCGGATTCTACTCCCTTTATTTCCGGGATCTGGTCATTTTAATCCTCGGGTTCTGTTTTGTTGTGATTCCTTTGCTGATCGCCCGTATGGTGATTCCCAGTCTGGAAACCCAGGCGGGTATGCAGGTGGCGGCGCATTTTCAGGCCACCTTCGCACAGATCGCCGCAACCCGG
>CAZTYA010000177.1:0-4871 GCA_964617255.1 uncultured Syntrophales bacterium | reverse complement strand
GAACAACTTTTGGGAAGTGGATCCTGCTCGATTACATCGACGTCGTGATCTCCGTCTTCCACGAACCGATCCGCGCATTTTATGATCTGGAACGGCTCTGGTCCGACGCGCCGACCATGAAAATCCCTGAAGATACAAAAGAATTAACCGCCTTGAGTGATGGAATGTAATGCTGCGGACATCGGCCGGAGCCTGATCGACCTCATTTTCCCGCCCCGGTGCACGGCCTGTGCGAAGATTCTGGAGGAACACCGCGTTCCCCACATCTGCGAGGCCTGTTTTGAAGGTCTCCGTTTCTGCGCACCGCCCCTTTGCCCCATCTGCGGCGCACCCTATGCCGATCGGACGGCGGCGGATCATCCCTGCGAAACGTGTTTGCTGTCTCCTGCGCCCTTCACGGCGGCGCGTTCGGTTGCGGCCTATACAGGCGTCCTCCAGGATATGATACACCGCTGTAAATACGGCCATGACGTTTCGCTGGGAGAATTTCTGGGGGATATGATGGCCGATTTTCCCTATCCGTCTTTCGACTTGAACGACTATACGATGGTTATGCCCGTCCCTCTGCATATAAAACGGTTGCGGGAACGAGGCTTCAATCAGTCCCTGCTCCTGGCCGGAGCGATTGCCGGACGCCATAAACTGAAACTGGACTACCTGTCGTTAATCCGGACAACTCCCACGCCGCCCCAGACCACTTTTGGCCGTCAGGAGCGGGAGGAGAACGTCAAGGGAGCCTTCTCGGTCGCAAGACCGCTCAGACTCCGGGGAGAAAAGGTTATTCTGGTGGACGATGTTTACACAACCGGCAGCACCGTCCGGGAATGCGCACGCGTTTTGAAGCGGTCCGGGATCGCATCGGTCGCCGTTTTAACCCTGAGTCGTACCCTTTCCTGATAAGACGGCTGAGTTTTTATAGATAAAGGAGAAACCCATGGGGAAAATTCTATCGCGCCATGATTTGCAAACGGAAATCGATGCGCTGCACCGGCAGGGAAAGAAGATCGTTTTTACCAACGGCTGCTTCGACATCCTCCACGTCGGCCATGTCCGTTATCTGCGCGAGGCGAAAAAGAAAGGAGACGTACTGGTTCTGGCCCTCAACAGCGACCGCTCCGTCCAAGCCATCAAGGGTGACAAAAGACCCATTGTTCCGGAGGCGGAACGGGCCGATGTGATGGCCGCCCTGGAAGCGGTGGATTACGTGACGATTTTCGAGGAATTGACGCCCCTGGCATTGATCGAGACCCTGAAACCCGACGTCCTGATCAAGGGCGGCGACTGGGAAGAGGAAAAGATTGTCGGGCGGGACGCCGTTCTCAGTTGGGGCGGGCAGGTCGCCGTGATCCCCGAGATCAAGGGGGCTTCCACCACGAACATCGTCGAGAAGATCCGGACAGTCTATGGCGGGGATTAGCTCAGCACCTCGTCTTTAAAAAAAGAAGTAATATATTCATATTCTTATGCATCAGAAAGAATTGCTGCCGGAGGTGTTTTTCTCCTTTACAAACGATACCCTTTCGTGTATTTAGTACGATCTTTTTGACAGATTGCGGGAAAATGGAGTGCATGATGACCATGAAGCCGGACAAATTAGCGTTTTTCAGATTTATGCTGACCCAGAAGATCAATGAGCTTTTGGACGAGGCAGAGAAAACCGTGTCGGAAATGACGAATGAAAAGGTTAATTTTCCCGATCCGACCGACCGGGCATCCCTGGAGTCGGACCGGAACTTCGAACTGCGGATCCGGGACCGTGAAAGAAAGCTTATCGCAAAGATGCAGGAAGCCATCAAACGTATCGATGACGGCACCTTTGGTGTTTGTGAAGCCTGCGGCGGCCCCATCTCGGAAAAGCGGTTGATGGCCAGACCCGTTACGACACTCTGCATCGAATGTAAAACCAAACAGGAAAAACTCGAAAAACTAAAAGGAGAATGACGTAAGTCTTCACTTCTCCTGCGATGGTGATCCGGCGCCCATCGTCCCGTACCAGTTAGTGCGGGGGACGGGCGCTTTTTACTTTTTCCGGAAAATACGCCAAAGGAACGGCCGACATGTTTGTCAGAGTTGCCGTGAACGTCCCAACCGATAGGACCTTTGTTTACGGGGTTCCCCCGAAGCTGGAAGCGGATGTGGCGCCCGGGAAAAGGGTGCTTGTTCCCTTCGGCGGCAGAACCCTCCCCGCCTACATTCTTGAATTGATGCCCGCCTCGGATTACCCGGAAACGAAAGACGTACTCCGGCTCCTCGACACGGAACCCCTTTTCGGTGCCGCCGATCTTCTTTTCTACCAGTGGATATCCGACTATTACCTGCAGCCCATCGGCAAGGTGCTGGCCGAAGCGCTCCCCTCGGGGATCAATCCCAAAACAAATCGGATATTTCGACTGGTTCCGCATGCCGAACCCATGTCACCTGAGCATTTTACGGCAGTTGAAATGAACCTTCTGGCGTTCCTGCAGCATCACCCGGAAGGCATAACCGGCACGGAACTCGGGCGGATTCTCCCTGCAAAAGCCTTGAAACAAGCCTTGCAGACCCTGCAGGACCGAAATCTTGTGGTCGTAGAAGACCGGATGGAACAGGCGGGAATCGCAGCCAGAAAAGAAAAATGGCTGATCCCGATCAGGCCGTCCCCGGCAGGGATGACCTTAACCGCCAGGCAGCGCGAACTCCTGCAACTCATCGAAAACCAGGGCGAAATTTCCCTTGGCGCATTGCGCAACCGGACACTGTTCAGCCCGGCCCTGCTTAAGGCGCTCAAGGACAAGGGTGTCGTCGCCGTAATCGAGAAGGAAAGCTTCCGTACAAACGATGTCCTTGATCGGAATTGCGGCCGGACGCAACCCCCGACCCTCAACCGGGACCAGCAAAGGGCTGTACTAAAAATCCGCAAAAAACTTGCCGTACCCGCTTTTTCCGTTTGCCTCCTCCACGGGGTCACGGGAAGCGGTAAAACCGAGGTCTACCTGCAGGCCATGGCCCAGGCCCTTTGTGATGGGGGTGGCGCCCTCTATCTCGTCCCTGAAATTTCCCTGACCACACAGCTTGTGGACCGGATTCAGGGCCGTTTCCCCGACCTGGACATCGCAGTCTGGCACAGTGACATTCCCGAGACGATCCGCTACGATCAATGGCGACGCCTGCTCCGGGGTGAAATTCGTCTTGTCGTCGGCGCCCGGTCGGCCGTTTTCGCCCCCATTCGAAATTTGAAACTGATCATCGTTGATGAAGAGCACGACGGGTCTTACAAACAGGATGAGAGGACCCGCTACAACGGACGGGACGCCGCCCTGATCAAGGGGAAACTCAACCAGGCGACGGTTGTCCTCGGTTCCGCCACGCCCGGTGTGCAGGCCTATCATGCGGCTCAGTCGGGAAGGTACGCATACCTTTCGCTGCCCGGACGGGTGGAAAACCGGCCCCTGCCACAGGTGGAGGTCATCTCCATGGCGGAGGAAAGAGATGAATCCGGAGCCATTCCCATCCTGTCGTCCCCGCTTCTGACCGCGATTTCAGACAGTCTGACCGGGGGCTACCAGACCCTTTTGTTTCTCAACCGCCGGGGTTTCAACACCTTTCTTTACTGCCCCGATTGCCGACATGTGTTCACCTGTCCCAACTGCACGGTTTCCCTGACCTATCACGGTGATACGGGCCGCCTTCACTGCCACTACTGCGACTACATCGAACCGATTGCCGGTATATGCCCCGCCTGTGGAGGGAGGCGGATCATTCGTTACGGCGTCGGTACGGAACGCCTTGAAGAAGAGGTCCGGAAACACTTTCCCCAGGCCAAAGTCGGACGGATGGACCGGGACACGGTATCCCGACGGGGCAGCCGCGAAGGCATCCTCCGGCGTCTGGAAAAGCGGGAAATCGACATCCTCGTGGGCACCCAGATGATCACCAAGGGCCACGACTTCCCTCATATCAACCTGATCGGCGTCATCTCCGCCGACCTGTCGTTGAACATCCCCGACTTCCGGGCCGCCGAGCGGACCTTCCAGCTGCTCACACAGGTTTCGGGCCGGAGCGGACGGGGCGAGGTTCCCGGCCGGGTCATCATTCAAACCTTGAATCCTGACCATTATGCCGTCGCCCGGGCGTGCAATCACGATTACACATCCTTCTACGAAGACGAGATCGCCCTGCGAAAAACCTTTTCCTATCCTCCGTTCACCCGGATGGTCACCCTACATCTTTCCGCCATTCATAAAGATCAGGCGGAGAAAGACCTGGCGTTGCTGAAAGCGGATCTGGATCACCTCCGGCAGCAAGAGCGGCGCTACCAGCACATCGACATCCTGGGGCCGACCCGGTCTCCCATCGAAAAGATCCGGGGGCGCTACCGCTGGCAGGTCCTGTTGAAAGGCAGGGAAATCGGCCCGCTTCACGATTTGGCTCGGGCCGTTACCGGCCTGGAAAAGAAAGGAAGCCTGCGGATCACTGCGGATGTGGACCCCTTCAATTTCATGTAGATGTTTGCTTTTATTCCGATCCTTTTGCTTGACACGTCATGCCTGTTTTCCTATATTCCGCCCCTACAGGAGGTCTGATCATGCACGCACCGTCCATCCTTTTCATGGGTACGCCGGACTTCGCCGTCCCGTCGTTACAGATCCTGATTGAAAACAGGCTGCCCCTGGTGGGGGTCGTCACCCAGCCGGACCGTCCCAGCGGCCGGGGACGCCGTTTTACACCCCCGCCCGTCAAAGTCCTGGCCGAAGCCCATCACCTCCCGATCTTCCAGCCGGAACGGATCCGTGATGAATCGTTTCTTGAGATATTTCGCAAACTGTCACCGGAGCTGGTCGTCGTGGTCGCCTTCGGCCAGATTTTGCCCGGTGAAATGATTACCCACCCCC
>CAZTYA010000176.1:0-4920 GCA_964617255.1 uncultured Syntrophales bacterium | reverse complement strand
CGCCTCTCCACCCCCGTGCGCGCCGCCCTCCAGACCCTCGCCCGCTCCCTCGCCCGGGACCGCATTCCCTGAACCCCCTCGCTCCGCCGACAGCTCAATTATGGTTTTTATAACAACCATATTATGGTAGTTGTAAAAAGCATAAGCTCCCTCCGGTTCTCCGGAAAAATCGGACTGGATGTCGGGTTCCCCTTTTGCTAATCTTTGATTCTTGTTGGAACACCCGCGGGACCCGGCTATCCCTTGATTTTCATTGGATGGCACACCCCGGCGGCACATCAGGGGATAGCCTGCCCGCGCCCGATTGAAAAAGGAATGCATGAGAATTACGATCGCCTACAATCTTCGAACCGACGACAGCGAAAAAACCGCCGAATTGCTGAACAGCGAAGATGTGGCCCGCCTTCGCGGCGCCATCGCCAGTCTGGGGCACACCGTGACGGAAGTCGAAGTGTCCGGCAAACCCAACGATATCGTGGACCGTCTGCTGACCAGCGAACCGGACCTGATTTTCAACGTTGCGGAGGGCACCATCGGCAGCTCGCGCGAAGCCTTTTATCCCGGCCTGTATGAACAACTCGGGATTCCATTCACGGGCGGCAACGCCTCCCTCCTCCACCTGAATCTCGACAAGCACCTGGCCAAGACCGTGCTGGCTTCCCGCGGCATTCGCGTCCCGCAGGGCGTGCTGATCACAAAACCGGACCAGGAACTGCCCGCGAACCTGCAATACCCGCTGATGATCAAACCGAACTCGGAAGGCTCCAGCAAGGGCATCACCAGGGACTCCGTCGTCGAAAACGAGGCCGCCGCGCGCCAACGCATCGAAATGATCCTCGGGCAATATCCGGCCGGCATCGTTGTCGAAGAATACATCACCGGCAAGGAACTGAGCGTCCCTCTGCTGGAGGCCTATCCCGGCAAGATGCTCAGCATCGTCGAGCATACGTTCGATTTGGAGAAAACGGGATCGCGCTACAACATTTATGACTATGAAATGAAGCAGGGCGGGGCCGCCGCCGCCGCCGTGGGAGTCGTCTGTCCGGCACAGATCACAAAACAGGAACAGACCCGTGTCATGGAAATGGCCCGGCGTGTATTTGACATCATGTCCTGCCCCGACATGGGCCGCGTGGACATCCGGCTGCATGAAAGCGGAGAGCCGTTCTTCATCGAGCTGAACCCGCTGCCCAGCCTGCATCCGGCCGCTTCGCTGATGACGGCGGGGGCCGTCCAGAAACTCGAGTTCAAGGACGTCATCCGCCTCATTATCCGCTCCGCCGCCCGCCGCTACGGCCTGGCCCTCCGCCCCATCCGCAAAGGGGGGACGCCCGTCAATTCCACCGCGACCCCGCCGCGACCCACGGCGCGGGAACTGGGAATCCGCGTAGGCCGGATGCAACCCGGCGTATTCAATAGCATCACGGATGTCGAAGGGGTCCGTGTTGGACACCTGACGCACATGGAAGACAACGTGCAGGTGCCCGGCCTTCAGGAAACGTCCTGCATCCGCGCCGGGGTCACCGCTATCCTGCCGGCCGGCCGTGCCTTCACCAAGCGCCTGGTGGCAGGCGGTTTCGTCCTCAACGGCGTCGGCGAAATGATGGGGCTCACCCAAATCATGGAATGGGGCTGGCTGGAAAGCCCGATCCTGCTGACGAACTCCCACTCGGTTGGAAAGGTCCATTCCGGAATCATTTCTTACATGGAAAGGAAGTACCCCGAGCTGGGCACCGAATCGGACGTGGTGATCCCAGTCGTGGGAGAGACCGATGATTCCTTTCTAAACGACGTGCGCATCGGCACCTGCACCGCGCAGGATGCGATCCGTGCGATCAATGCGGCGGCGGACGGCCCCGTGGCCCAGGGGTCCATCGGGGCGGGCGTGGGCATGATGAGTTTTGATTTCGCCGGCGGCATCGGCACCTCGTCCCGCATCATCTCCATCGCCGAGGGCACGTTCACCGTGGGGGTGCTCGTTCTCTCCAACTTTGGCAAGATGCGCAACCTGACGGTGGAGGGAAGCGTGGTCGGCCGCGGGCTGGACGCGACTCATCCCGGGGAGAACCGCCGGGAACACTCCGAGGGTTCCATCATTGTGGTGGTGGCGACCGACATTCCCCTCTTGAGCAGCCAGCTTGGTCGGATCGCCAAGCGGGCGGCCCTGGGGCTTGGCCGCACAGGTTCGCATGCCGCTTCGACCAGCGGCGAGATCATCGTCGCTTTCAGCACGGCCAACCGAACGCCACGGCCCTCGAAGGCAACGGACAAGTTCATCCAGCTCCGGTGCATTTCCGATGCCCACATCAACGAGGTCTATGAAGCCGTGATCGAGGCCACCGAGGAGTCCGTGTTGAATGCCATTTTCTGCTCCAACGGCATGTCGGGACGCAAGGGGCGCTGGGCCCCGGCCATTCCTCAGGAAGAAGTCATCGCCCAACTGGCCAAGGGAAGGATCATCCATGAAAGTCATTGAGAAGTACAACGACAGCCTGCACAACCCATTCTGGAAGTTCCAGCTGGGCCCCTGCTCCTACCAGGTCAAGGACACCCCGTTGCGAGTCGACGTGATCAAGAAGAGGCTTCGCGGAGACCCGCGCTTCAGCTTCGTCCAAGCCAAGCGGTTCCCGGAACAACTGATCGCCCGGCTGCACCCCTACCACGACTACATCCGGAAAACCGCCGCCAGCCTGAATAAAAACTGTGAAGAATTCTATCCCGACCTGTTCCCAGGCGACGGCGCCCGCCTGCGGCGGCGCGTCGATGAACCGCTCTGGGGCGGCCAATGGTGCACCGATGCCGTCACGCCCATCATGAAGAAAACCTACGCCGTGGCGCGCGCCTCCGCCGAGACCGCCCTGACCGGAGCAGACCTGATCCTGTCCGGCCGCGAGCGAACGGTCTATGCCCTGTGCCGCCCCTCCGGACACCATGCCGGTCCCCGGGTGTTTGGGGGGTACTGCTATTTTAACAACGTGGCCACCGCCGCCGAATTTCTCGCCCCGCAAGGGAAGGTCGCAATCCTCGACATCGACTATCACCACGGCAACGGTACGCAGGAGTTCTTTGAAGAGCGGAAATACATCTTCACGGGCTCGATCCATGGCGATCCCGACTTCGAATATCCTTACTTCTGGGGGTATGCCGCCGAGAAGGGCCGGGGCCAGGGCCAAGGCACGAACCTGAACCTGCCGCTGCCCAAGGGCACCCGCGCCCCGGCCTACCTGAAAGCGGTCGATCGCTTCTGCAAGGCCGCGCGCGCGTTCAAACCGGATTTTCTGATCGTCGCTGCCGGCTTCGATACCCACAAGACCGACCCCATCGGCGGGTTTGCCCTTCAGACCCCCGACTATAAAAACATCGCGACGCGACTCGCCGCGCTGGGAGTTCCCACCCTGATCTGTCAGGAAGGCGGCTACAATACCGATGTCCTCGGCGATTGCGTCCACAGCTTCCTCTCCGGATTCAAGGAGTGAAGCCCTCGCATGCAAAACAAAGGATCACATATGATTTTCAACAAACGTCAGCAGAAAATCGCGGGACGGATCGACCGCACCACCTCCAAGTCCAATTGGAAGGACTGGAAGTGGCAGATCAAGCATCGCGTGCGATCCCTCGATGTCCTGGAAAAGCTGCTGGACATCCGGCTGCCCAGGGTCCAGCGAGCGAAACTGAAGAAGACGATCGACCGGTTCCCGCTCTCCATCACGCCCTACTATCTGTCCCTGATCAATACGGAGGACATGGAAAACGATCCGGTGTTCCGCCAGGCCATCCCGTCGATCCACGAGCTGGATGTCTCGCGGGCCGACATGGCCGACCCGCTGCATGAAGACAAGGACAGCCCCGTCCCGCTGATCACCCATCGCTATCCCGACCGCGTTCTCTTCCTGATCAGCAACACCTGCGCCATGTATTGCCGCCATTGCACGCGGAAACGCCGGGTGGGCGACATTGACAACATTCCGAAGAAGTCGGAGATCCGGCGAGCCCTCGATTATATCCGCCACACCCCCCGGGTGCGGGATGTCCTGCTCAGCGGAGGCGACCCCCTCATGCTGTCCACGGCCTATCTGGACTGGATCCTGACGGAACTGCAAAAGATTCCCCATGTGGAGATCATTCGCATCGGCACCCGCATTCCGGTGGTCCTGCCCTATCGCGTCACGACCGAGCTCGTGAACATGCTCCGGAAGCATCATCCGCTCTGGATCAACACCCACTTCAACCACCCGCGGGAAATCACCGCCTCCTCCCGGGAAGCCCTGGCCAAACTGGCCGATGCAGGCATCCCGCTGGGCAACCAGACCGTCCTGCTTTCCGGCGTCAACGACTGTCCCCGGATCATGCGCTCTCTCGTGCAGAAGCTGGTTCAGAACCGGGTGCGGCCCTATTACATGTACCAATGCGATCTCTCGGAAGGCCTGAGTCATTTCCGAACGCCGGTCGGCAAAGGCATCGAAATCATCGAGAGCTTGATTGGCCATACCAGTGGGCTCTGCGTGCCGACCTATGTGATCGACGCCCCCGGCGGCGGCGGTAAGATCCCGGTCATGCCCCAGTACCTCATCTCCTGGTCCACCAACAAGGTCATCCTGCGGAACTACGAAGGCGTCATCACCACCTACAAGGAACCGGACTCCTACGAGCCCACCTTCTGCGACCGGAATTGCGATGACTGCAATCTGCAGCTCTCCACCGAGGCCGCGACCGAATACCGCGCCGTCGGCATCGAGAAACTGCTGGCGGATTACGACAAGACCATCGCCCTCACCCCCGCAGACAACCCGCGTCTCAGCCGCCGTGCCTCCCGACCCGGGCCAACACGGGGCGCCACTCCGGAGCCCCCCCCGGCATGAACTTAATCGACTACGCCATCTTCGCCCTCTACATGGCCGGCATCCTCGGCATCGGCTGGTA
>CAZTYA010000175.1:0-4946 GCA_964617255.1 uncultured Syntrophales bacterium | reverse complement strand
CCGTGAAAGCGATATGATTGAAACGGACATGACGGTCGAGGAAGCGTTCACATTGATCATTTCGGCGGGGATCGTTCCTCGCAGGAGCAGAACTTCCTGAGTTGAACGATAAGTGAAGGGGAATTTATACCAATAAGAAAGGGAACAAGTCACATGAACATTACATCAGAGAGCGTAAAAATCGGTCATCCGGATATCGTCTGCGATATGATTGCCTCCCATATCATTGCTGAGATTATTGAAGAGGAATACCGTGCGGGGATGACCATCGACACAATGCCCCACTGCGGCCTTGAGGTCTTTCTGGGTAAAGGGTTATGCATTGTCGGCGGCGAAGTTGCCACCCGCATCTACGTCGATATCGAAAAGATCATCCGTAATACGGTACTCTCCATCGGATATAATGACTACCATCTGGGGCTCAATGGAAATTCCATGGGCATCTTGAACACGATCATTCCCCAGTCACCGGATATCAACCAGGGAACAAGAGCGGATCTGGGCAAATATAAGGAGATCGGCGCCGGTGACCAGGGCATTATTTATGGCTTTGCCTGCAACGAAACCTCGGAACTTTTACCGCTACCCTATGTATTGGTCAATAAGATGATGCGCTGCTTTGAAACCTGCGGCAACCCCATCTTCGCACCGGACGGAAAGGGCCAGATTACGGTCCAGTATAATGACCGCGGGATGCCCGAGCGGGTGTCGACGGTCCTCATGTCCAACGCCATCGATTATCGCTGCGTCAAGGAAGGCGACCGGGCCGGAATTGAGCCCATGGCAATATGTTTGGCCATGGGTTGCGTCGGCGATTGGGTCGACGAGGGAACGGAATTCCTGTTCAATCCTACGGGTGAGTGGCAGGCGGTCAATTCCTGCAGCGCCGCGGACTCCGGAGTCACAGGGCGGAAACTGGTCGTTCAGCTTTACGGCGGTTTCCCCGGCGCCCAGTTGGGCGGGGGCGCCATTGTCAACAAGTCACCCGAAAAAGTGGACTGTTCCGCTACGTTTGGCGCCCGTTATGTGGCGAAAAACGTTGTTGCGGCAGGTCTGGCGGAAAAATGTTCGGTACAGCTTGCTTACGCGATCGGTATTGCCCGCCCCATTGCCATCTATGTAAACACATTCGGAACCGGTAAAATTTCCGATAATAATCTGGTCCTGTTGGTGAAGGAGTATTTTGATCTTTCCCCCCGGGGGATGATCGAGAAGTTCAATCTCCTCAACGGCGACTTTTACCGTCAGATCCCCCGAAGTCTTTTCCTGGGTGATTATCCCTGGGAGCAGATCGATATGGTGGATGTGCTCAAAAGGGCCGCGGATTGATCATCCTTATTGATGGGAATCGTTGTCAACGTCTGTTCCAGGAGTGATGAACATGAGTTTTCTTGAATTGGATATGTCCTTGCCCTATAAAGTTGCGGATATGAGTCTGGCCGAATGGGGCAGAAAAGAGATCGCCCTGTCGGAGAACGAAATGCCGGGTCTGATGGCGATTCGCAAGAAATACGGTCCCACGAAGCCCCTTAAGGGGCTGAAGGTTATGGGCAGTCTGCACATGACCATCCAGACGGCGCTTTTGATCGAAACCCTGAAGGTTCTGGGCGCCGATCTTCGCTGGGCTTCCTGTAATATTTTTTCCACACAGGATCACGCCGCCGCGGCCATTGCCGCAGCGGGAACGGCTGCGGTCTACGCCTGGAAAGGCGAGACCCTCGAGGAATACTGGTGGTGTACGGAGCAGGCCCTCACCTGGCCCGACGGATCCGGCCCGGATTTGATCGTCGACGACGGCGGAGACGCAACCATGCTGATCCATCTGGGTGTCAAAATAGAAAAGAATCCCGGATTACTCGATGCAACACAGGAACACCGGGAAATGGCAGTCATTATGGAACGTCTGGGACAGGCTCGGAAAAGAAATCCTGAAAAATGGCAAAAGATCGCTGCCGGTATCCGGGGTGTCTCTGAGGAAACGACAACCGGCGTGCATCGTCTTTACCAGATGGCGTCCGCGGGAGAATTGCTGTTCCCCGCGATCAACGTCAATGATTCCGTTACAAAATCAAAATTCGACAACCTTTACGGTTGCCGGGAGTCTCTGGCCGACGGAATCAAAAGGGCGACGGATATCATGATTGCCGGGAAAATGGTCGTCGTTTGCGGGTACGGTGATGTGGGCAAAGGCTCCGCCCATTCCATGAAAAGTCGGGGTGCCAGGGTGGTCGTGACCGAAATCGATCCGATCTGCGCCCTCCAGGCCGCCATGGAAGGATATCCGGTAAAAACACTGGAAGACGTTGTGGAGGAAGGGGACATTTTTATCTCGGCGACGGGATGCTGCGATGTCATCCGCGGCGAACATATGGAGCGGATGAAAGACGAGGCGATCGTCTGCAATATCGGTCATTTCGACAGTGAAATCGCCATGTATTACCTGGAGAACAACCCCAGGTGCCGGAAAGAGAACATCAAGCCCCAGGTGGACCGCTGGTACGTTGAATCGGGGCGCTCCATCCTCATTCTGGCCGAAGGCAGGCTGGTCAATTTGGGTTGTGCTACGGGCCATCCGAGCTTTGTCATGAGCAACAGTTTTACCAACCAGTGCCTGGCTCAGATCGATCTGGTTTCCAATGCCTACAAACCAGGTGTTTACCGGCTGAGTAAGGTGCTCGATGAGGAGGTCGCCAGACTTCACCTGGAACGGGTTGGGGCCAGTTTGACACAGCTTACCCAGAAGCAGGCCGATTATATCGGCGTGCCCCTGGCGGGACCTTACAAGCCGGATTATTATCGCTATTGATTGCGATAGAACATCGGTTTGCTTCTATGTTCTGATACGGCGGCTGAGAACCAGGGCCATGACCATGAAGACGGCATTTGCGACCCAGGCAGCCAGTAGAGGCGGAATGGTGCCGGATCGTCCCAAAGACACGGAAAAGGCATGGACGATCCAGTAGGAAAACCCGATGATAATGCCCAGACCAATGCTGCGGGCGACGCCGCCGCTCCGTTCCGCGTGCACGGAAAAAATCACGCCGATCGCCGTTAAAATCATCGTGACAAACGCAAAGGCCAATTTTGCGTGCAGGTCGGTCAGGTAAGCATTGACTTCGGTTCCTTCTTTAATCAGTTTATCGACGTACGTTTTTAATTCAAAGTAACCCATTTTATCCGGCGACTTCTGAACAGCCTCGAAATCGACCGGTGTTTCCCGAATCGGCAGGGGTATGCGCTCCTGCTTTTGAATGCTGGGCAGGCCGTCTGGGGAAAATGAGATGACCTGGACGTTCTGTCCCACCCAGCGGTTTTTTTCCCAGAAGGCCTTCTCGGCACTGATCTGCATCCGCAGCCGGAAATCTCGTGTCATGAAGTAAAGGGATACACCCTGGATTGTGCCCGTCTGCGGATTATAGAGGTTGAAATTGTAAATGCCGTCCATCCCCCGGTACCAGATCTGAGATTGCTTAAAACTTCCGCGGGCCTGTTGCTTCTTAATCTCCACATACTTGATATGATCGGACTTCTGATTGGCCATGGGGGTAACCCATTCACTGAAGAAAAAAAGGAAAAAGCTGATGATGACCGCAGACAGAAAAATAGGTGAAGCAATGCGGTAAAGGCTGATGCCGTTGGCCTTCATGGCGGTGATTTCGCTGTTCCGGGAAAATGTGCTGAGTGTGATCAGGGTAGCGATCATGACAGCGACCGGAAGGGTCAGGGACACAATCATGGGGATTTGATAGAAAATAAAAGAACCCATCTGGCTCAGGGAAGCGTTGTTATTCAGAAAGAGTTTCAGCCGTTCAAAGAAATCAATAATAATAAACAGCGTCACAAAAAGACTCATAATCATGCACAGGAACAGGAAAAATTCTTTCAGAATATAGCGATCAATGATTTTCATACATTCAAATTCAAGAAAGTTGTTTTATTGCTTCCGAAAATGGATATCAAAACCCAGTATGGTTTTATCCTGGGCGGATCTTATGCAAAGCCAGACGGCGGCGATGAAAAAGACGACTGTTGTGCCGCCGGCGCCTATCACCGGCTTAAGACGGCCCATTTCCACCAGGGCATCGCTCCCCAACTGCAGGAGATAATAGGCAAGAATGATAAAAAGCCCGATGACAAACCCTCGGGCTTTGGCCGAACGCTGCGGCCGGATGGCCAGCGGCAACCCCATGGCGGCGAAAATGATGCAGGAAAAGGGAATGGTAATTTTTTTATACAGTTCCGTCATCAATTCACCCAGTGCTTTTTGTTCCAGACCGCTTTTGCCGATCTCGGAAAGAAGCTCCTGAAAAGTCATTTCCCGCGTGTCCTTTTGAGGGGGGCCGGACAAGGAGGCGCCGATATCCAGATTGATGTCGTAGGTCTGAAAGATCATCTGGCGGTAGGTCGAACGATGCAGGTCCGTGTTGGAAGAAATGCCCGATTCCAGGCGCATATTCAAGGAAAGATTGTCCGGGTCGGAGATCAGGTAGGCCCTTTTGGCAAAGATTGTTGCCGGCTCCTGTCCGGGACGGCGGTCGGATATGATCACTCCTTCCAGATAATCTCCGCTTAGAGGTATATGGTCGGCATAGATCAGAACACCTTGGAAATCATCGTTGAAGACTTTTTCCTGGATGCCGACGCTGGCTTTTTGCTGCGCAATCGCAAACAGAAGATTTTTGGTCGCCGTATTCCCGGCGGGGACCAGGAGAAAAGACATGGCCGCCGTGGCCAGAAAAGTCAGACAGGCGAAAAAAATAACCGGAACATATAACTGGTACAGACTGACTCCGGAAGATTTCATAACCGTGATCTCGTTGTCGCTGGAAAGACGTCCCACGCCGATTAAAATGGAGATCAACAGAGAAATGGGGATCGTATAAACCAAGAGTGACGGCATTAAAAAGGCGATCAGTTGGGCGATATCGACGAACTGCACCCCCTTG
>CAZTYA010000174.1:0-4949 GCA_964617255.1 uncultured Syntrophales bacterium | reverse complement strand
GAAAAATCTGCAGAAGGAGGTGAAGAAATTCGTTTTTGTTTAGGTTTTTTACCAGGTAAAACAAAAAAATTAAACAGGAGGAAAAGTATGAAAAACGTATTAAGGTACAGTTTCTGGACGGTAGTGGCATTTTTGGCATCAGCAACCATGGCTTTAGCAGCAGAGGCAGCTCCGGGTGCGGCGGTCGATTACACAAAGGCGATCGTACTGGGATGCAGTGTCATTGCGGCAGGTTTGGCGATGGGGTTGGGTGCAATCGGCGCCGGACAGGGCATGGGGCAGGCGACCAGTGGCGGCAGTGTTGCAGTGGGCAGAAACCCAGAAGCTCAGGGCAAGATCATGCTGACCATGATGGTAGGTTTGGCCATGACCGAGTCCATCGCGATTTACGCGCTGGTTATCTCTCTGGTTATTCTTTACGCGAATCCGATCATCAAGCTGCTCGGATAAAAGCGATCCGTTATCATTAAAGGGGGAAGGAAGCGACAAACAGAGTCTTTCTTCCCCCTTTTTTATTCCAAATCACCCACCTGCGGTCTGGCTCTCAGTGTTTTCTTTTCGGATACCTGCCTTTTATCTTCCAGCATCTTTTCTTTGGCCCGTTTTGAGCGTTTCCTTTTCTGGCGGCGAATTTTTTCAATTCTTTCCTTCTCCGTACGGAGGATGCCCTCTTGGAGCCGCTCAATCCGGTCCAGAAGCAGACGCCGGGCGAGAAAGCGATTGAGCGCCTGGGACCGTTCCTGCTGGCATTTGACGGACAGGCCTGTCGGAAGATGTACCAGTTGAACGCAGGTCGAGGTCTTGTTGACTTTCTGGCCACCGGGTCCGGAAGAGCGGACAAAAGTTTCCCGGAGATCCTCTTCCCGGACTCCGAGTTTTTCCATGCGCGCCGACAGCGCCTGCTCTTTCTCCGCCGATATCGTCATAAAACAAGCCCTTTCCCATACTCGCCTCTTTTCCTGCAAGGTTCGGAGAAAGTCAAGGTCAAGTTATGCCGCCCCTGTTTCCGACAGAGGTATGTTTGTCGAAAGCCCTATCGCTCATGGCATAAAAAGGGAATGTCTGGTATTTTCATTTTCCAAGGAGGCGTTTTCATGTTTGATGCCCGGCTGATCAACGATCCCTTCGACGATCCGGGGGTGTTCGTGGAGCTGAAATACCGGCGGGAAGCCCTGCTCTTCGATCTGGGTGATCTGCGCACCCTGTCGCCGCGCAATCTGCTCAAGGTTGGGGAGATCTACGTTTCCCACACCCACATGGATCATTTTATCGGTTTTGATCATCTGGTCCGGGTGTGTCTTGGCCGGGACCGGACCGTCCGGCTCTTCGGTCCCCAGGGTTTTCTCCGCAACATCGAATGCCGTCTGGGAAGTTACACCTGGAATCTGGTGGAGAATTACGAGAATGATTTCGACCTGGAAGCCACTGAAGTGCTGGGTGAGGAAAAGCGAACCTGCCGTTTTTGCTGTCGGACTGCTTTCCGTCGAGAAGAAGATGCATGCGGGACAATCGAGGGAGGGGTGCTCGTGGATCACCCGTTTTACCGGGTGCGGACGGAAATCCTGGACCATCGCATTCCCAGCCTGGCCTTTGCCCTGGAAGAAAAGTTCCGCATCAACATCCGCAAGGATGTGCTGCGTGAAATGGCCATTCCTCCCGGACGGTGGTTGATGGAATTGAAAGATGGGATTGCCCGGAATGCGGATCCATCAACGCCCATACAAGCCTCGTGGCGGAATGAAAACAGCGGACAGCTTCTGGAACGGGCTTTCACCTTGGGAGAGCTGTGCGAAAAGCTCGTTTTGATCACCAAAGGCATGAAAATCGCTTACATCAGCGATGCCGTATGCAGCCCGGAAAATGAGATGAAAATGATATCAATCGCCGGGGGGGCGGATATCCTCTTTATTGAAACGCCGTTTTTGCACGAAGACAAAGCTCGGGCGGCGGAAAAGTTTCATCTGACGGCTTATCAGGCTGGGATGCTGGGAAGAAAGGCCGGTGTCAAGCGGATGACGCTCTACCATTTTTCGCCCAAATATCAGGGAGAGGGTGAGAAGTTAAAGGCAGAAGCCACACGGGCTTTTGCCGGGGAGGCGTGAGCAGTGTCGGATGTCCCCCACCCCCAAATGTACAAAAGATGTTGCCGGTATTTGCCTGGCGTGAGCTTGTTCGCCGTCCCCGACATGGAGACCGTGTCGTAATCAGCTTTTCGTCATTCCGTGCAAGCAAAGCGCGACACGGAATCCAGTATTATCAGTAAGTTCTGGATACCGGCTTTCGCCGGTAGGACGACTTTTTATTGATTTCTGATAATTGTGACGCAGTCTCTTGATCTGGGAACCATGTACAGAACGTCACCAACTGGAAATGGATTCCGGGTCGGCGCCCGGAACGACAAAAATGCTTTTGCAGAAGTCATTTTGGAGAGCTTCACCGGCGAAGAATCTCTCGGTAAATCAGATCCTTCGCACTCGCCCAGAAAAACGACAGCCGGTCTCAATACCCTGCGGGTTTTTCTTCAAGGGGATGTTGAAAGGAGCATGGACTTGTTCCTGAAAATTAAAAAGCAATGAGAAATTAAGAAAATATGCGCTACCAGATAAAGGGACTTTCCCTTGAATTGAGGGACGGGGAAGATCAGATCAAGGCCGCCACAGCAAAACGGCTGAACCTTGCGCCATCCGCCTGGACGTTATTCCATGTTGTTCGCAAGTCCCTGGACGCCAGGCGAAACCGTCCACCTCGTTTTGTTTATACCGTGGAAATTGAAATGCCCGATACCATGCCGGTTTTATTGGGAACGGTTGATGGTGTCACAGTGACAGCGGCGCCCGATCTGGCGACACCAACGGTTTGGTTTTCTACTCAGAAACCGGAGCAGCGCCCCGTTGTCATCGGGAGCGGTCCCGCCGGACTCTTTGCCGCACTGACCCTGGCCGTCCAGGGAATTCCCGTTCTCTTGCTTGAGCAAGGCGGGGATGTCGCCGGCCGTGTCAAGGCCGTAAACCGTTTCTGGGAAGAGGCGATTTTCAACCGGGAGAACAACGTCCAGTTCGGGGAGGGTGGTGCAGGCACCTTTTCCGACGGGAAACTGACCAGCCGGGCGAAAAACCCCCTGGCGGACTGGGCGAAGGAAATCCTCGTTGAGATGGGCGCACCTCAGGCGATTCTGACTGATGCCAAACCGCATATCGGTACGGACAACCTGCGGAAGGTTGTGGTTAACCTGCGGAAAAAGCTTAACGATCTGGGCTGCGAAATCCGCTTTCACGCCCGGATGAGTGGCCTGATTCTGCACCGAGGAAGAGTGAAGGGCGTCATCGTCAACGATGAAGAAGAGGTTCAGACTCACCATTTGATCCTCGCTCCGGGGCAGAGCGCCGACGATACCTACCGGATGCTCCAGGAACACGGTATTGTGCTCGAACCCAAACCTTTTGCCATGGGGTTGCGGGTGGAGCATCCTCAGGAATTGATTAATCGCATCCAGTACGGCCCCTGGTGGACCGACCTCCTCCTGCCGCCAGCGGAGTATGTGCTGACCGCTCAGGTTCCTGTCATGGATCGAGGTGTCTATACTTTCTGCATGTGTCCCGGGGGGCGGGTAATCGGCTCCAGCGCTGATGAGGGTCGAATCGTCACCAACGGCATGAGCGACGCCCGCCGGGACAGCCCTTTAGCCAACAGTGCCGTCGTCGTTACGGTTCGGACGGAGGATTTTGCCGCGGAAACGGGTGATCCTCTTGCTGGGCTGGCTTTCCGTAGGCACTGGGAGGAGGCGGCATTTACTCTGGGCGGCCGAAATTATCATGCCCCGGCGCAGGGGTTGCAGGATTTTCTTTCCGGACGGGAAGGGGTGCTCCCGCAATTGACCAGTTTTTGTCCCGGCGTCCGGCCTGCCGCCCTCCGGGACGTTCTCCCTTTGTTTGTGGCGGATGCGTTGAAAGCAGGACTCCAGCTTTTTGAACGGAAGATGCCCGGTTTTATCTGTCCGGAGGCGGTTTTGATCGGCGTCGAGACACGCACCTCTTCGCCGGTTCGGATTAAACGGGGCGAGGATGGTCAATGTCTTGGAATTAAGGGGATTTATCCCTGCGGGGAAGGCGCGGGCTATGCCGGGGGCATCATCAGCTCCGCCCTGGACGGCATCGCGGCGGCGAAACATCTTTTAGAATCAATCAAATAGAGCCCTTTACCCGAACAACCGGTTCATATCCGGCGGCAAAAACTTTAAGAAAAACAGGTTGATTCACCTGAGTGCCAGAATAAAAAAGCCGCCTCAGGCATCCATGAGACGGCTTAATGAAAAAATTATTTATTAATATCAAGGTTTAATCAGCATAACCGCGCATTTGGCACCCTTGAGAACTTTACTGGAAACGCTGCCCATAAGTTGTTTCAAAACGCCCGTCTTTCCGTGAGACGCGATAACGATCAAATCGATCTTCTTGGCTTTCTGTTCACTCAAGATGATTTCCGAGGGATTGCCGGTCTTGACATCAAAAACAACATTGATTTTCTTTGCTTTGACAATGGCATCCGCTTCTTTTTTCAGTTTGTCTTTGGATGCCTTGAGGCTTCCCTTTTCAAGCTGTTTGACAACTTCCATGCTGAGACAGTAATCCGCAGCACACTGCTGGACGTGCTCGGCAATGACATGCAGGAGGTAAATCTTAGAGCCGTGCTGCTCGGCAATTTCAACAGCCCTTTTAAACGCCGCATCCGAATATTTGGAAAAATCTGTTGGAACAAGAATATTCTTTGGTGCAAACATGATAAATCCTCCTCTCTGAATTTTTTACAGATTTTACATGATTCAAAATATATTTACTATATTTATTCTGAAGGCTTATGGTGTGAGCTGTTTCAGGTCAAGAATGTTTCGTCCAGGAGAAAGGCTGTATTTTATATAGATCAGGTGACTGGTGCGAACTTGACATGCTTCA
>CAZTYA010000173.1:0-4957 GCA_964617255.1 uncultured Syntrophales bacterium | reverse complement strand
TTTCCTGCTGACCGGCAAAACTTGCATCGGGCAAATCTTCCGCCGTGGCGGAACTTCGGACGGCCACATCCGTATTCTCCCCATATTCTTCGCAGAGGCGGGCATATCCCTTAAGGATCGCTTGATGGAGATCATCGGGGAATTTGGCATGGTAGATCAGAGACCGGATCTGCTGACCTTTCTCCCGCAGATTATCCATGTCATGGGTATCCAGGTCCGCAAGAATTGTTTTAATCTCTTTTCCAATGCCTGCCGAATCCAGCAGATAGCGATAGGCGGCGGCTGTCACGGCATATCCGTCGGGAACGTTTACGCCTTTGGAAGTCAGTTCTCGTCTCATTTCCCCCAGAGAGGCGTTTTTCCCGCCCACTTGGGGAATATCTTTCAACTCTATCTCATCAAACCATAAAATTAGCTGATCGTTCATCGTTAATTTCCTCCTGTGCTGGTTGCCATCAAATCGGTATGAGAATTTATGGCCCACGTCCTATCAGTTTTGCCTCCTGAAGTCAATTGGAAATATCTCGTAAGTGATGACTTCAATTGGGTATTTACCCTTTACCTTTAGCAGGTTACGTCTTTTTAAGGAAATCTTAAATAAACAGGCAGGGTACCGGAGACCTCCACCACCGGCCCGTTCTGCACAAGTTGCGCCCCCCCCGTATCGAAACCATTTTCCTCGCCACCAACTGCCCACTCATAGAGCTTTTTTGCATCCTCCAGCACCGGCTCAAACGGCATTTCATAGATCCGTTTTTGCATCCCTTCGTCGAACAAACCGATACAGCCATGTGAAGCCGGGCGGCCCGGCATGTCCCGAGCGTGAATCCAGTAGGCGATATCATCGGAACCGATATGAAAGCGAATGGCATAATCCATGGGATACTTGGACTTGCCGTCATCCGTGTCGTAAAGCGAGGATAAGTGTTGCCTGTCGCGGGCATCGACACGAAACATGCCCGTAGGCGTCTCATATTTCGGCTTTCCTGTGGCGGCCGGCATGGAAAACTTCAGTTTCCCGTATTCGTACGCCCCAATCCACTGTTCCGTTACATCGACCAGAATATACTTACGATACGGTTTGGCTTTTTCATATACATCCGCAAGGGGTTTGTAATCGGCGATATCTTCAAGATTGAGGGGTACCTTGATCGTCATCCCCGGATAGGCATGACGCCGGTCGACCCGGTTAAATCGCGCCACCCAGACCCAGCGGTCGCCGAAAAGACGCTCCAGGCTTTCGTCGGGTAAAATGAAATGAGGCCGCCAGGGAATTTTTTTCACACTGGGATAGACGACCCGCCCCAGATCCTCCCTGGCCGGATCATCCGGTAACGTTTCCGGGAGAGATGTGCTCTGTGGGTTATATAAAACAATGCTGCATAAAACGGCAAACGCCAGGATTAAACGGATGGATAGGTGTAACATGCTTATCTTTCAACAGGAAATTTTGTGACTGATATCATTTTCCTGCACCATACTCAACGGGTTTTTGGCATGCTTCCTCTGTCTCCAAAAAGGGTCATGCAAGAGAAAAAACAAAGGGCTATGGCGTGTTTTCAACCCGGTTCGTAATATGAAAGAGCTGCTTCATCACCTCATCAAAATAATCCGGCAGGTAGCGATTCCACAGTTTGATCGGTAATTCTCCCAGTTCGACCTGTCCGGATGTGGGAAAGGTAAAGAGGTATTCCATGAGATATTCAATGTTCTTCGCCAGATATCCGCGATACTGTTTCCCCTGACGCTGCTCGATGATCCGGTCTTCGTGGATACAGCGGCCGATTTCACTTTCCAGGTTTTCCTGGTAGTTGATGACGATGATCTCGAGATACACCTCGTGTTCACCCGTCAGGACAAAGTCCCGAAAAGCCGCGCACGCCCGGGGGCGAGAGAGGCCTCTTTTCACCAGGATATTCAACATCCGTTCATCGGACAGATCCTCGGCAAGAAGCCTGTCGGGGGACGGTTGGATTCTTACGATCAGGTTGGTGGCGTTGTAAATTCCCTGGTGGCGTTCCTCCTCGATGACTTCGCAATGGTCCAGCCTGGTAAGGACATTGAGAAAGGCAGCATAGTCATCATCTTCCACGATCACCTTCATCCCGGCCACATCGTTGATTTTCAGCAGCGGCATATCTTCCAGTGGGCCGGATCCGGCAAACTTTTCGAGAATGCGGTTTTCCGCTTTGAGGAATTCCTCGATCATCAACTCCGGCGGCGTGACCAGTTGCACCCGGGACAAACCCAGGCGCCGGGCCCGTTCATCGGCGAAAACCTCGGCTTGATGCTGAATGGAATGGAATATCTGATCGGTAATCACACGGGCGCTCTTTTCCGCCAGACGGCGGATCCGTTTGATACGCGTTGAACCCAGATAGGATTCCCGGCCTTGATCACTTTTAAGAAACAGTTTGGCTTGAAAAGGGGTTTCCCGATAATAACGTCCCGGTTGTTGTTGATACTGCCTGATCAGGGCTTCCGTCCGGGTGTTCCGGCAGGGCGGATTGATTACGATCAGATCCTTCAGTTCTCCCTTCCGGGTGATGGTTCGGGTCACCAGATCTGCCCCATGAAGCGTATGAAAAAGCCCGCCGGCGAAGTCATCCAGATAGCGGGAGACATACTCGTTGTTGAACAGGACCATACGGGCCAGGTGATCCGGGTCGGACGCCGCCGGTTTGTCGTACATCCAACGGCGGATGAGATCGCAAAGTTCGCGCCGGTGCAGATAACTGATAATCTCGATCATGTAACATCCCTCATTACGTCATGAATCTCCGGAGTAAAACAGAAGGTCAAACAACTATGATCACAGACACCCCGTCTGTCAATGGGAAAACCTTTCATGAAACGCCACAGGACACTTGTTGATGACAACAAGACACGTAACTGTAAAAATTAACTTCTACATGATTATTACCCATATAATGGTGCTTTATCGGAAAAATGCTGAAAAAAGTATCTCATCCTTCCCGCAACATGATCCCTATTCCTGATCTCCGGAGACAAAAAAACAGCAGAGCCTATTTTCACAGGGTTCCGCTGTCTTCATGCCATGCATATAAAAAAAGAACAGATCCCAGGAATGCCGCATTCAGCACTTCCGGGGCATTTTAATTACAACCTAATTCCGGAATTGACTTTCCGGTTTCACGCCTTCGTTGAGAATGATGACCTCCACTCTCCTGTTCTGCTGCCGGCCAAGTGCGGTGTCGTTTCCGGCCACAGGGTACCTCTTGCTGTACCCGATCATGACAATGCGATCAGCGGCGACGCCGCGTTTGACCAGGGCGTTCTTCACCGCATCGGCCCGCTGTTCGGAAAGGCCCTGGTTGTATGCTTCACTGCCGACGTTATCGGTATGTCCCTCCACAAGCAAATTTCGGTTCTGCTTTTCCTGAAGAAACACGGCGATTTTATCCATGCTGATCTGGGCGCTGGTGTTCAGATCGGACTTACCGGTGGCAAACAGCACATCACCAATCGTCAGAACGATGCCGCGTTCCGTCAATTGACCCTGCAATTGGGACAATTCCTTCATCAACTGGGCTAGTTCCTCCCGGGCTTTCTCCGCTTCTCTGGCTTTGGCATCGGCCTGGGCTTTCGCCAGAGCGGCTTCCTTCGCCTGGATGTCGGCCAGAATTCTGGCCCGCTCAGCCTCACTGGTGGCTGTACTCAACTGTTCCCGGGCCAGTTTCAGGGCCGCCGCTTTTTCGTCCAGATCCTGCTGGAGCAGTTTCTGTTCGATCTGGCTCTTCCGCAAGGCCACCTCCGCCTTTTCCCGACCCAGCTTGGTTACTTCATTACGTGTGACCGCCCCTTCCGCCAGGGCAACAGATGTTTGCGCCTTGCGCTCCGCCATATAGGAAAGTCGGGCAATATCCTGGAAGAAGAGTTTCTTCTCCCGCGCATCGTATCCTTTAGAGGGGTCAGCCGGATTTGGGGAATAAACCTTCGTCCTCACGTCCTCTGCACCCTTCAGCGTCTTTTCCGCCTCAAGCAGGGTCTTGTAAGCATACAATTCCACATTCGGATTGGCTTTGGCCTGGGCAAACGCCGCCTGAGCCTGTTCCAGACGATCCTTGGCAATCTGTTCACTGAGGTCGGGTGCGCCGCAACCCCAAAGTAATGTTCCGGTTATCATGACGGGAATCGCTAATTTAATTAAATGGTCTAAAATACCATGCGAATTCATATCGGATCCTCCTTGTGAAGTGGGTGGCTGTTTATTTTACGGGCGGCATCTTTGAGATTTCCTCGCGGATGGTCTCGATAGATTCGCGAAGCCTTGTCGCATCTCCCTTGGCCTTTTCCGTCGGCGCCAAAGCCCGTGCATAATCCGCATCCGCCATGGCTTCGTCAACAAGTTTATTGGCAGCAATCATGTCCCCAGCCTGCACCGCTGCCCTGGCCTCTGCCAGTTTGGCCTCCGCAGACTTGAGAGGCGCCGGTGCGTATGCTTCGGCGTCCACCGCCCTGGCGGCATTGATATTTTCCTCAAGTTTGGGAAAGCGTGAACTGACCGTATCCGTGGTGGCGCATCCGGTTGCCAGGCATAACCCGAGTCCAGCCACTCCTGTTAAGACATACCGCAAAACCGTGTTTTTCTGCATGCTGAATCCTCCTTGTCATGATGAACCGCAGGTTTTTCCATATATTGATCTTCTAGCTTACCCCCTGCATAATCAATACGCTGTCATTGCCAATGATTTCTACCATGTTCAAAAATCGGCTGTCAATATGAGACACATCGTTGTTTTTTTATGTCGGATACGCTTCAACAAGATTGAACAAGGCCTTGAGGGAGAAGTACCATTTTTTCATTGACGGACAACCGCCTTCTTTCTATACTCACCGCCGAAAAAGCAGATGTTTTGCAGCTTATTGGGATGTGTTCACTGATGCTTCACTATAAGACATATGAAACCGCCGATACCCAGGCCCCCTGGGTGGT
>CAZTYA010000172.1:0-4959 GCA_964617255.1 uncultured Syntrophales bacterium | reverse complement strand
GAAGAAATCTTGATGTTGTGCCGGCACATCCGCAAGCGCAAAGAGAAAATCCCGGCTGATTTTCCCCATAGAGGCCAGAAGGGGGTTGCCCTTTTCCAGTCGAAGGTCCTCTTCCGCCAGAGAAATGTCCGTTTTTAATTGGAGGCGCTTCATACGATGTTCCCTTTCCCGTTCCGAAAGCACTTCCGACCAGTACTCACGGCAGGGATTAAACAGGAACAGATACACATCCGTCCATGCTGAAAGCGCCAGCAGGACATCGATAAAAAAAGGCGGCAGAGCCGCAACGCCGATCAGGGAAATGCGTTCGGGAAGATTGGCGAGAAAGCGATCGGGATCTTGCATCCTTACCGTCAAAAGGTCATACAAAGCCAGAGGATGCATCGCAGCCGTATCCTGTAATAATGCCTGCCAGAGCGCAGCTTGCCAGTTTTCATCCTCCGGATGGCGCCGATCGGATTCCCAATTGCGAATCATGTCCGGCCGGTAAGCCAGATATTGATCGAAAACCCAGGCAATTCTCCGGGATAGCTGATAACATTTCCGAGCGTATCCATTATCGTCAGGGCCGAGATAATGCCGGATGATTTCAAAACCGGCTTGACTGCTCATTTCCGGAAGTATTCTCATGATCTTCCAGGTCAGACAATCGGGATGGTAACCGTCTGCCGTGCCGGATGCGCCGGTTATGTGCTGCAGCACGTCTAAAAGAAACGGCCGGGGGAATTGAAAGGACATGTTGGCGCAGATACCATGATGGTCGGCGAGCTGCATGGAAAGCCATCTTTCCATGCCCCGGCTGTTGATCATAACGATTTCCGGGGACAGGGACAATTTCAGGGGGACGGATATCACGTCGGCCAGACGCGCCGCCAGAATTTCCATCATGTTGGATGTTGTTATGTGAAGACCGGCCATGCACTCACCTGATAAATATCGGCATATGTATCATACCTTGTCCTGGAGTCCAAGGATTAGGGTGGTCGGCTGCTTGGGGTAGAAAAAAATCTTTACAAACGGATCAGGAAAAGCCAAGAATATCATTATTGGGAGGCATGGTGCATGGATTGGTTATGGTTGCTGCTGGCGGGTGTTGTTGTGGTGTGTGGTATCGGGGGATTTCTTTTCCTGATCAGAAAGGGGACGGCCGAAAGCAGCAGAATCCAATTCTATCTTGAATCCCTGGAAAGAAATCATGAGCGTTTGGACCGGCTGATTCGTGAAGAAATGTGCCGGATACGCGATGACGCCTCTGCGCATGCTCAGCAGACAAGAAATGAGGTTGCAGGGGAGTTGAAAAATTTCGGCGATGGGGTGCAAAAGGTGGTGGCGGATATGGTGCAGTTCCAGCAGAGCCACCTGGAGACATCCGCCAACCAGATGAATCTCCTGACGAAAAACAGCGAAGAGCGCATCGAAAGAATCCGGGAAACCGTCGATGCCAAACTGAAGCAAATTCAGGATGATAATGCGAAAAGCATCGAGCAGCTCCGCCTGACGGTGGATGAAAAATTACAGGGAACTCTGGAAAGGCGGCTTGGTGAATCATTTCGCCAGGTTTCGGAAAGATTGGAACAGGTTCACCGCGGGTTGGGAGACATGCAAAACCTTGCATCCGGTGTCGGGGACCTGAAAAAAATTTTCTCGAATGTAAAATCCCGGGGTATTTGGGGGGAGATCCATCTGGAAAACCTGTTGGCCGACATCCTTTCCCCCGGCCAATATGAAAAAAATGTCCGGACCAGGGAGCGGAGTAACGAAGTGGTTGAATTCGCGATCAAACTGCCCGGCGGCGGGGAGGGGGAAGAACCCGTCTGGTTACCGGTTGATGCGAAATTCCCGGTTGAAGACTACCAACGGCTGATCGACGCCCAGGAGAAAGGGGAGGCGGAGACGGCCTCCGAAGCAGCCCGCATGCTGGAAGGGCGGTTAAAAAGCTGTGCCCGGGACATTCATGACAAATATCTAAATCCTCCCCAAACGACCGATTTTGGTGTCATGTACCTGCCGGTGGAAGGTCTTTATGCCGAGGCGGTAAAGCGACCCGACCTTGTCGGGGCCATTCAGAGGGAATATCGGGTGCTGGTGGCCGGACCGTCAACATTTGCCGCCCTGCTCAACAGCCTCCAGATTGGATTCCGGACCCTGGCCATTCAAAAGCGGACAAGCGAAGTCTGGCAGATCCTGTCCGCCGTCAAAACCGAATTCGGTAAATTCGGAGATATCCTCGAAGGAGTAAAAAAGAAGCTGGAACAGGCGACGAACAATATGGATGATGCTCTGAAAAAATCACGGGTGATTCAACGCAAGCTCCGCAACGTTCAGGAAATCGACCAGCCGGAGGGGCCCGCCATTGACCTAAAAGCCCTTGAGGAAAATACCGACAACTGATCGCGAAGAATATTAAGTATTCAAAGATTTTCTGAAGCGTTATTATATTATTTATGCGTTACAAACAGCCGGTTGAGCAAAAACCGTGATAATTAATTGATCCCGTCAATTTTAGAAGGACATATTGGCGCTGAGTCAGATGTTTAAACGCTATCCATTACTTGAAGGTACGATATGGCGGAAGTGAGATCCGGAAACCGTCTCAGGTCAGGTCTTCTGATCCTGTTTTTCTTATTTTTTGCCGGCGTCGGGCCGGTGGCGGCCCAGAGCGGACATGCCGCTGAGAGTCCTGCCGCTTCTCTCCGCGCCAAACATGTCTTATTGAAGGATCATCTCAGTCAAAATCATTTTCAACGTCCGCTCTACATGAATTCAGGTGAAAACGAAAACAGATTACGGGGAGAAATTCACGCAGTTGTGGATTATCGCTTCATGACGGCAGCCTCAGCCTTGAAGGATGCCACCGCCTGGTGCGACATTCTGAGCCTGCATCTCAATATCAAATATTGCCGGGTGCAAACCAACCACTTCCGGCAGACGCTTTTGCTCTACGTCGGCAGAAAATATGAGCAGCCCCTGGAAAATGCCACACCGGTGGAATTCACGTTCAGCACGACCGAATCCTCTCCGGTATATCTCCGAGTGACCCTGAACGCACCGCAAGGTCCCTTTGGCACCCAGGACTACAAGATTCAGCTCGAAGCCATTCCTGTGGAAAGGGAGCGGACGTTTATCCGCCTCTCCTATGCCTATGAAACAAGCCTGATGGCGAAACTTGCCATGCAATGTTATCTGAACACGCTTGGCAGCGACAAGATCGGGTTTACCGTGGTCGGCAGTAAATCCGATGGACGACCGGTCTATGCCGGCGATATGCGCGGTGTTGTGGAACGCAATACGATGCGTTATTACCTTGCGGTGGAAGCGTACCTTACCGCCTTGTCCGTCCCGGAGGACCGGAGGCTTGATGCCCGTTTGCAAAACTGGTTTGCCGCCACCGAGCGTTACCCCCTCCAGTTGCACGAGATCGACCGGGCCGCATATTTGGCGATGAAACACAGGGAACATCAACGGCAGCTTGCCAGGCCTTAATCATGGGGGATCAAGCGATTTGTGGCTTGGTACATGATTGATGGTAAGCCATGGAGATCAATGCATAAAATGGATAAAGAGCTGATCAGGCAATACCGATTTTTGCTGAAAGACACGGTCCGCAAGGCCATTGATTTCTCCCGGACGGATCAATATCAGGGCATAGCGCCACCGCCGATAGAAAAACCCTATGACAAAAACGCCAAAAGAATTGCTCTTCCGCCTTTTACAACGTTTCAGGAAATCGGCAAAACGGAACTTAAAACGGCCATATTAAATCGCGAAAGTCGTCGTTCCTATCAGCTTGAGGCTTTGACGCTCCGGGAATTGGCCTTTCTCCTGTGGGCCACTCAGGGCGTCAAGGAGAAACTGGATGCGGGCCATGCCCTGCGCACGGTACCCTCAGCCGGCTGTCGCCACAGCTTGGAAACCTATCTGTGTGTTTTGAATATTGAATCGTTGGATCAAGGCATTTACCGCTACCTGCCCCTGGAACACCAAATGTTGCTTGAATTTAAGGACGAACAGCTGCCGGAAAAGATTTGCGAAGCGACGTTCGGTCAGCCCTATCCGGTGGAAGCAGCCGTCACGTTCATCTGGACGACGATTCCTTACCGGATGGAATGGCGCTATGGCCTTGCCTCGGCGAAGGTGATCGCCATCGAAGCCGGTCATGTCTGTCAGAACCTATACCTGGCCTGTGAAGCCATTGGGGCCGGTGCCTGCGCTATGGCCGCCTACGACCAGGAAGCGATGGATGAATTGCTTAAAATTGATGGTGAGGATGAATTCACGATCTATCTGGCATCCGTGGGCAGGAAAGATTAACCATCGCTCTTAAAGTTCATGCCGTCCGTTCCTGATGCAGCCATGCTGGTTTGGAATGCAAATTTGATGAAGACGTTTTTTCCGTTATCTTTGTGGTCGAAAAGCGGAAAAGTTACCTGGATCAGCTGAAGCTTGTCTGCCCGGACAATCTTTTTTTATAGAAGAAGCTTGCTATCTGGAAGATCTGGGTTTATTTTACTTTTAAAAAGGACCGCGAAAAGGGTAATCATGTAACGAAATAAAACCAGTTCAGAAAGGAGGGTTACCATGTCAATTACGAAGGTGCTCATTGAGAGGAAAATAAAACCCGGGACCGAAGCAGAGTTTAAAAAACTTATGCGGGAAGTGCTCTCCGGCGTGGCTCATGCCCATGGGTTTATTTCCGGTGAGACGATGCAGTCTATGGATGATCCAACCATTCATGTAACGATCAGTCAATGGAGGGACATATCCTGCTGGCATGACTGGATCAACAGCGCGGAGCGTAAGAAAAAGCAGGAAGAATTCGATAAGGTCTTGGCCCAGCCCATGAAAGTAATTGCACTACATTATGAGTAATTTCCTCGGCAGAGATTCCTCTGCAAAAAAATGACTTTTCAAGGGCGGCAAAAGCCGCCCTTTCTTATATGTCTCTTACTTCCTGAAATC
>CAZTYA010000171.1:0-4960 GCA_964617255.1 uncultured Syntrophales bacterium | reverse complement strand
ATTCGCACATCTACAGCGGCGACAAGGAACAACCGTTTTACCTCGCCGTCACCCTGAGCATCCGCAACACCGATCCCGCACGGCCTTTCACGCTGACCGGCGTGGACTACCACGACACGGAAGGCAAATCGCTCCGGGGCTACCTCGAGGCGCCGGTGACCCTCGGGCCCCTGGCATCGGTGCGCTATGTGATCGCCGAGCGCGACAAGGCCGGCGGCTCCGGGGCTAACTTCATCGTCAAATGGAACGCCGATGCGCCGGTGACGCTGCCCATCGTCGAATCGGTGATGATCGGCACCCAGACCCAGCAGGGGATTTCTTTCACGTCGCGCGCGCAGGTCGTTGCGGAGCAGGGCCAGTGATGGCCCTGTGCTTTCAGGCAGGTTGCGGCGGGGGACCGCGATGAGACGATGCAGAAGGCAAAACGGGCTCGCCGTGACAGCCCTTCAGGCCGTGGCGCTGCTTTTCGCCGTTCTGATTCCGATGACGGCGGGCGCGGAACCACCGGCCGGTCTCGGGGCCGGCACCCAAGGCGCCATCCCCTGGACCCTGGTGGCCTTCATCGTCCTCGTACTGTTTTTCATCATCGGGGCTTTTCTTTTTTTGAACCACTCCCTTTCCGCCCAGATCCAACGAATCACCGACGCCTTGCAAAGGCAGCGGGAAAAAGAACGCGAACTGGAGCGTCGTTATCGGGAGATCCTCGAAAACACGCGGGACATGGTGTACCGCCTCTCGCTGGCAACCGGCCGGTTCGACTATGTCAGCCCCTCCGTGGAACCGATTCTGGGCTACCGGGTGGATGAGATTCTCGATCTGGATTTTGCGCGTTTCAGGCAACTGATTCATCCCCAGGACCGGGAGGCGCATATCCGGATCCAGGAGGAAATTCTCAAACTTCGGGCCCCGGCCCAGCCAAAGGGCGACTTCACCTTCCGGATCCGACACCGCCAGGGCCACGACGTCTGGGTCAACGATCGCTGCGCCATTGCCTACGAAGAAGACGGCCGCCCGGCGGCGCTTGTCGGCAGCGCCCGGGACGTCTCCTCGCTGCGCGCCGCCCGGGAACAGCTGGCCCGCAGCGAGGCTGATTTCCGACAGTTTTTCAATAGCTGCCCCGACGGCATCATCCTCATCGATACCAACGGCGCCCTGTGCGCGGCCAATCCGGCCTTCGCGGAAATTCTGGGCTACGCAAATGTTGAAGACCTGGTCGGACGGAGTGTTCAGGAACTCACGCCGCCCGAGTGGCAGCCGCTTACGGACCGTGCCCTGGAGCGGATTCGCGCTGGCATTCCCTTCTATGAGGTCACCGAGAAGGAGTACCTGCGCCGAGACGGCACCAAGGTCCCGGTGTCCCTGCAGACCTGGATCATCCGGGACGAAGACGACAGCATCTCCGGGGTCGGGGTGTTTGTCCGCGACGTCACCCGTGAAAAGCAGATGGCCGCGGTGCAGCACCAATTGGAGCGCCAACTGCGCCAGACCCAGAAGATGGAGGCCATCGGGACCCTGGCTGGCGGTATCGCCCACGATTTCAACAACATCCTTGGCTCCGTCATGGGTTATACCGAGTTGGCGAGAATGAACGTTCATGATGAACAGAGCGCCAGGTATCTGGACCAAGTCTTAAAGGCATCGGACCGGGCCAAGGCACTGGTGACTCAGATTCTCACCTTCAGCCGGCAGAGCAGCCAGGAAAAGAAACCCCTGTCCGTCACGCCGATCTTCAAGGAGGTGCTCAAGCTGCTCCGGTCATCGCTCCCGTCAAATATTCAGATCAGGCAGAACTTTTCATGCCCCAATGATGCGGTTCATGCCGATCCGACACAGATCTACCAGGTTTTGATGAACCTCTGTACGAATGCAGCCCATGCCATGCGCGAAGAGGGTGGCATCCTGGAAGTTACCCTGGAACCGGAACATATTCCGAATCCGCACATGCATTATGAATATAACCTGAAGCAGGGGGATTACACAAAACTGACCGTGCGGGACAACGGATGCGGCATGGAGCCGTCAACCATCGAACATATCTTCGAACCGTTCTTCACGACAAAGAAGGAAGGCGAGGGAACCGGTCTGGGGCTGTCGGTGGTGTACGGCATCGTCAAGGATCATGGCGGAACGATTCATGTCGCCAGCCAACGCGATAAAGGCACAACATTTACCGTCCTGCTCCCCCTCATTGAAAGGGAGACCATGCCTCGTGAAGAAACGGTCTTACCAATTCCGAAAGGAAGAGGCCACATTCTTCTGGTGGACGATGAAGAAGCTCTGGCCCGGATGAGCCGGGAAATGCTGACTTCCCTGGGCTACGACGTCACGTTGCGCTACAGCAGCCTTGATGCACTGGAGGCTTTCCGCAAAAATCCGCAGCAGTTCGATTTGGTTTTTACCGACATGACCATGCCCAACATGTCGGGCGCCTTGCTCGCCCGTGAGATGCTGAAGATCAGGCATGATATCCCGATTATCCTGGTGACGGGGTTCAGTGAACGAATCAACGAAGAGGACGCGAAGAGCATCGGCATCCGGGAATTCCTGATGAAACCGGTATCTCTGGCAAACCTTTCTCAAACAGTCAGGAAAGTGCTGGATCAAAAAGATATGACAGGCCCTAACCGAGACTTGCCATGATGATGCTGTCAAGCTAAATGCCTGTTCAAATAACAGAAATCCAGTTTGCCATCTGTAAAACCAATAGACTATTTGATCATTAAGCTTTGCGGCAAGAACTCGCCGAAGCACGCACAATACCGAAAGGGCTTTCATGCCTTCCGGGCGTACCAGATCGTGTGCCGCTCCCCGCCGTGGGAACCGCGGGCCCGTAAGGTGAACGTGTTTACCTCGAAACCTGCCTCACCTAAGCGCTGGACAAACCGTTCATCGGGACGGGCCGACCAGACCGCCAGGACGCCTCCCGGTTTCAGTGCCGTGAAGGCCGCCGACAAACCGGATGGCGAATAAAGCCGGTCATTCTCCGGACGGGTCAGTCCGGACGGGCCGTTGTCCACATCCAGGAGAATCGCGTCGTAGCATCCCCGTTCCGCCTGTAAAAGTTCGGCAACATCACCTTCCCGCACGTCGACCCGCTTATCCCGGA
This sequence comes from uncultured Syntrophales bacterium, assembly GCA_964617255.1. Lineage (GTDB taxonomy): Bacteria > Desulfobacterota > Syntrophia > Syntrophales > JAAYKM01 > JAAYKM01. The sequence goes on along the minus strand of CAZTYA010000171.1, from coordinate 1,854 downwards.
GGGGATGGCCCGCCAATTCCCCCAGAACACCCCAGTTCCACGCCACCACCGCCGGAGCCAGTTCCGCCACCTCCACCCGGGCCGCCGGGCCGAGACGCTGCAGGGCCGCCGCCAGGGTATAGCCCATGCCCAACCCGCCGATGAGCACTCGGGCTCCAGCAGGAAGCCCCGGGCAGGACTGTTCGGCCAAGGCCTCCTCCGATCCGTGGACCCTGCTGTTCATGAGTTCGCGACCGTCCACCCGGATCGAGAATTCCCCGCCCCGGCGGAAAAGACCGATGGTTTTGTCGCTGCCCGGAACGGGGGCGCTTTCCAGAAGTTGCCAGGTATTCATGGCCGGCCTCTCAATAATGGGGAGGTTTCTCATTCAGGGGCATATTTCCTTCAAGGGCCTCCGACAGGTCTTTGATCCGGCTTGCAAACACTTTGCAGACCGACTCCAGTTGGTCGATCTGCTTTTGCTGCGCACAGACCACGCTATTCAATTCCCGAATGGTATTCTCCTGATAGGAAAGTTTTATTTCGATATCCACCAAGCGATTGTCACTCATGACTTCAGACCTCCTTATGGAAAAAGCCGGGAGGGTATCCCGGCTGATGATATCTATGATGACTGCCCTTCCCTACCTTGGAGATAACACCGTATCTCGGCCAGAAATGTTTCGCCGTAGCGTTCGAGCTTATGGGCCCCGACGCCATGGACGTTCCGCAACGTCTCGTCGTCCGTGGGCAATGCGGCGGCCATCCCGACCAGAGAGATATCGCTGAAGATGACAAATGGCGGCACCCCGGCGGCATCGGCCAGCGTTTTCCGCAGAGCCCGCAACCGCCGGAAGAGGTCTTCATCGTAGTCCGCCTCGCCGGTCTTGCGGCGGGGTGTTTTCGATGCACCGATGAGCCTTACCCGCGGCGCCGCCATGGCCAGGTTCTGTTCCCCCCGGAGGACCGGCCGGGCCGCCTCGGTTAACGTCAGAATTGAATAATTGCCCACGTCCTGCCGGAGAAAGCCCCCGTAGACGAGATGGTGGAGGAGTCCCCCCCAGTATTCCTGGCTCTTGTCGGCGCCGATCCCGTAAGTAGAGAGGCCGTCGTGGCCGAGTTGCATAATTCTCGTCTTTCTGGAACCCCGCAACACATCGATCACATGGCCCATGCCGAAACGCTGATCCACCCGGTAGACACAGGACAGGGCCTTCCGGGCGTCTTCCGTCACATCGATCATCTCCGGCGGGTGGAGGCAGACGTCGCAATTGCCGCAGTCCTTTTCCATCGGTTCATCAAAATAGCCCAGGAGGATCCGGCGGCGGCAGCTGGAAGCCTCGGCAAAGGCCACCATGGCATTCAGCTTGTGAAGTTCGATCCGCTTCCGTTCGGGATTGTGCGTGTTTTCAATCAGGCTCCGGGCAATGGCGATATCACCGTACCCGAACAGGAGCAGGGCTTCCGCCGCCAGGCCGTCGCGGCCGGCGCGACCCGTTTCCTGGTAATAGCTTTCGATGTTTTTCGGGATGTCGTAATGGACCACGAACCGGATGTTGGATTTATCAATCCCCATGCCGAAGGCCACTGTCGCCACCATGATCCGGACATCGTCCCGGAGGAAATCGTCCTGCACCTTCTGTCGGGCCGACGAAGACAAACCGGCATGATAGGGCGCTGCATTGAAACCGGCCGATTTCAGTTTTGCCGCCAAGTCGTCCACCCGTTTACGACTCAGGCAGTACACGATCCCGGCCTCGCCGAAGCGGTTGCGCAGAAAGTTCGTCAGTTGCAAAAAGGGCTTGACCTTATCGAGGACCGTGTAGCGGATATTGGGGCGATCGAAGCTGGCGATATAGCATCGGGCCTGCCTTA
>CAZTYA010000170.1:0-4961 GCA_964617255.1 uncultured Syntrophales bacterium | reverse complement strand
CGCACCCGCTTCTGACTGATCATCAAGGTTTCTTTTTTACTGTGTCGGCGTCTTTATTCCGAGCTTCAGTCAATTTATCCGCCGCGGTTACCCAGCCGCCCCCCATGGCTTTGTAAATGTTAACCAGGGAGGTAAAGAGTGAAGCACGGTACATGGCGTAATTAAGCTGGGCCGGGAACAACTGTTCCTGGGCCTGGAGGACAGTGGAATAGGGGGCGTAACCGCCGTCATAAAGCAGTGTTGACAGACGCGTATACTCGCCGGCGGCGTCAACCAGCCGTTTCTGGGCTTGAAGCTGATCGATGATTTTGGTGCGCGCGGAAAGGGCATTTTCCACGTCGGAAAACGCATTCTGGATGGATCGTTCGTAGGTCAGCAGGGCTGCCTGATGGGCGGCCTCCGCCTGTTTAACCTGGCCGGAAATGGCGCCGGCGGTAAAGATCGGCCCGGTGATGGTTCCTCCGTAGGTCCACGTTCGGGCCGGACTCTTGAATAGATCGGAAAGATGTCCGCTGGCCTGGCCGTATCCGGTGGTCAGTGAGATGGTCGGGAAATAAAGCGCTCTGGCCGCACCGATCTGGGCATTGGCGGCGATCAGGTTTTGTTCAGCCTGCATAATATCGGGACGATCGGCCAGCAGTTGCGACGGCAGACCCTCCGGAACCTCAGGCAGGGCAAGCTCGCCGAGAGTCCGGCCGCGTGAAACCGGACCGGGGTTCCGGCCAAGTAATACCGACAAGGCGTTTTCGATCTGCACCATCTGTGACTCGATCTGTGGGATGGTCGCCGCTGCAGTTTCATAACGTGTCCGCGCCTGTTCGACGGTCATTCGGGAAACCTGGCCGTATTTAAACTGCAGTTCGAACAGACGCACCGATTCCCCATAGGAGGCCAGATTTTTGCGGGCTATGGCGAGCTGTTCATCGAGACCGCAAAGCTGGAAGTAATTTGTTGCCACCAGGGCAACCAGGGAAAGGATTGCACCGCGGCGAGCCTCCTCGGTGGATAGAAGATCGGCCCTGGCCGCTTCGGACAGACGCCGCACGCGTCCCCAGAGGTCGACCTCCCACGTGGCGCCGGCAAAAATCTGATAGGCCTCCTGGGGATTGGGGATACTGCTGGATAGCGGGGTGGCGTTTTCTTCACTGAGACGCTGGCGGGCGGCACTCCCGTTGTAACTGGCCTGGGGGAACAGGGGTGACCTGACCTGGATAAGGATACCCGCTGCCTGTTCAACGGCGGCCGCGGCAATTTTTACATCTCTATTATTCCGGAGCGCTTCCAAGATCAATTCGTTAAGCGTCGGATCTTGGAACTGTTCCCACCAGAGGGTATTCACGGTGTCCCTGGCTTCTTTCACCTCATAACGGTAAGTTTCCGGCGAATGGATGGCCGGGCGTGTGTAGTTGGGTCCCACCATGCAGCCGGTCAGGAGAAGGATATAGAAAATCGGGAGCAGTCGGCGCATGTCAGTCATTGCCTCCGGGTTTCAGTTCCGATTTGTCTTCATTTCCGTTCGCTGCCGTATCTTCCTTTGTTGATGGTGACCTCCCCCCCCTTTTTTTACTGCGTTCATGCAACTGATCAAATAGATAAAAGAACAGGGGCACGTAAAGCATGGCCAGGGTGGTTTCGCCGATCATGCCGCCGATGATACCCGTTCCAATGGAATGACGGGCATTGGCGCCGGCACCCATGGCAATGGCGAGAGGCAATACACCGAAGATAAAGGCCAGGGAGGTCATGATGATGGGCCGCAGTCTTTCCTCGCCTGCCTGGATGGTGGCCTCCATAATGGACAATCCCTTCTTGCGGAGTTCCACGGCAAAAGTCACTCTCAAAACAGCATTTTTGGCGCCCAGTCCAATGAGCACCAGCATCCCGATTTGAAAATAGACGTCGTTATGCAGACCCCGCAACCAGTTGAAAGCAAGCGCTCCGAGAATACCGAAAGGAACGGCCGTCATGACGGACCCCGGCAGGGTCCAGGACTCAAACTGGGCCGCCAGCACAAGGAATACGATAATCAGACCAAAGACAAAGGCGATCGCCGAGGTGCCCCCTGATTTCTTTTCCTCGAAGGCCATGCCGGACCAGGAGAAAGCATAACCCTGCGGCAGGACCTCGCCGGCGACTTCCTCCATGGCTTGGATTGCCTCGCCGGAACTGTAGCCCGTTGCGGGATTGCCGGTTATCTGTGCCGCCGGAAAGCCGTTGAAGTGGGGCATGAGATCCGGTCCGCTGGTGTAATGCGTTGAAACAACCGCGGAAAGCGGAACCATCTCCCCGTTTCTGGAGCGTGCATAAAGCCGGTTTACATCGGAGGGGTCCTGTCGGTACCGGGCATCCGATTGGAGAATCACATTCCAGACCCGGCTGTACTGATTATACTGGCTGACCATAAGCGAGCCGAACTGGGCCTGGAGGGTGCTGTACACGTCCTGTACCGGCACGTCGAGGAGAACCGCTTTTTCGCGGTCCACGTCAACCCTTAACTGCTGTGATGATGCGCGGAACATACTGTTTAGGTCACCCAGCTCGGGACGTTTTCGCGCCTTATCCAGGAACTTCTGTGTCAAATCGTAAAGCATGGCCGGATCGCCGGATCCCTTGTCCTGAATCCAGAATTCAAAACCGCCGGTGGTGCCGATACCGGGGATCGCCGGCGGCGCAATGGGGATGACTTTGCCGGCCCTGATCGCCTGCGCGCCTTCATAAACCGACATCAGAACCGTCCGGGCATTTTCTTTGGCTGCTGTTTTCAGTGAATCGTAGCGCTCTTCAAAGTTTTTCAGCGTGACAAAGAAGGTTGCTGCGTTTGTTTTATATTGACCGTCGATCAGACTGTAGCCGATTATGGCTGTCCGGTTTTCAACCGCCGGATTTTTAGCGAACAGGCTATCCAACTCCTCGGCGGTCTCGGAAGTCCTGCCCAGACCGGCGGCATCGGGCATAATCAGGGCGGCCAGCACGTATCCCTGATCCTCATTGGGAACAAAGCTGGTGGGAATCGTCAGAAACAATTGAATGAGAGCCCAGACGAAGAAAAAAAGCAGAATGAAGGCCGGAACCATTCGCTTGATGATCAAGGTCACGGCATTGCCGAAGGCCAGGGTAATGCGGTCAACCTGACGGTTAAACCATGCAAAAAATCCTTTCTGCGGTTTTTCCGTATGCTTTAGCATAAGGGCGCACATGGCCGGCGTCAAGGTCAACGCCACGAAGCCGGAGAGAGTGACGGAGATGACGATCGTCACGGCAAACTGTTTATAAAGCTGTCCGGTGGTGCCCGGCAAAAAGGCGGCGGGAATAAAAACCGAAGCCATGACCAGCACCACTGCAACGAGGGAGCTGCCGATTTCCTCCATGGCGACAATGGTGGCCTGCTTCGGTGGCAGGTGTTTCTTGGTCATGTTGCGTTCAACATTTTCCACCACCACAATGGCATCGTCCACAACCATGCCGATTGCCAGGATGATGCCGAAGAGAGTCAGGAGGTTGATGGAAAATCCCAGGGCGAGCATGCCGGTGAATGTTCCGATCAATGCCACCAGAATGGCCGCGGTGCAGATGATCGTGGAACGGAAGCTTTGCAGGAAAAGGTAAACCACAAGAAGAACTAAAATGATCGCTTCGATCAGGGTGTGAATGACTTCCTCTATGGAAAGCCGAACAAAGTCGGTCGTGTCCAGTGCGATCACATATTCGATCCCTTCAGGCATCGACTTCTTCATTTCCTGCATGGTTTGGCGTACCGCCGCAGAAACGTCGAGACCGTTCGAACCGGGCTGCTGATAGACGGCAATAAACGTGGCGGGGGTATTGTTGAGCTTATTTTCCGTAATGTACTGTTTCCGTCCGACTTCGACACGGGCAATGTCTTTGATGCGAACGATGGCGCTCCCTTTCTGGTTGCCCCGCAGAATGATGTTTTCATACTGCGACGGCTGGGCAAACTGGGCCTGGGTGACGACCGGGAAATTCTGCTGGACAAAACCCTCCGTGGGCTGCTGGCCGATCTGTCCGGCGCCAAACAGTGCATTCTGGTATGCAACAGCCTGCTGCACATCGGTTGTTGTAATCCCGAGAGAAGCCATCCAGTCTGGATTCATCCAGATACGCATGGCCTGGTCGGCGACACCGAATATACCCGCCTGTCCGGCGCCGTTGATCCGCTTTATAGCATCAAGGACGTAGACGTTGGCGTAATTGTCTACATATTCCGGTTTGTAACGGCCGTCTTTGTTATAGAGGGCCAGAATCATCAGGATGCTGGAAGATTTCTTCTGTACGGAGACCCCGTTTTGCACCACGGCATCGGGCAGTTGCGGCGTCGCAAGATTTACCCTGTTTTGTACCTGTACCTGAGCAATATCAGGGTCCGTATCGAGCGCGAAATAAACAGTCAGCGTCAACTGGCCGGCGCTGGAACTGGTTGATGTCATGTAGATCATGTTGTCGACGCCGTTTATCTGGGTTTCCAGCGGAGCAGCCACCGCGTCGGCAACGGTTTTTGAGTCGGCGCCGGGGTAGAAGGCGGAAACGGTTACCTGAACGGGTGTGATCGATGGGTACTGGGCGATGGGCAGGCTTTTCATCGAGATCAGGCCGGCAATAACGATAATGAGAGAAATGACCGTTGCAAAAATCGGTCGCTCGATGAAGAACCTGGAGAACATAAACCGGGCCTCTGGTATTCGCCTTCCTTGTTATTTTCTTAACGCTGATCTTTTTTGACCGGTTCCGTGCTCTCGGCATGCAAAGCCGGTTTTGCTTCATATGATTGCGTCTTAACTTTCATGTCGGGACGCAATCCAAGGCCACCCTCGACGACCACACGTTCCCCGGGCCGCAAGCCGTCATTGATGAACCAGTTGTTACCGTACCATTCACCGACCTCGACAGGACGGGGATCAACCGTGTTGTCCGGATTGACCACCCATACAAAATGCCCTTTTGCC
>CAZTYA010000169.1:0-4977 GCA_964617255.1 uncultured Syntrophales bacterium | reverse complement strand
AAGCGGGCGGAGGCGGTGCGGGAATATCTGATCAAAGAGGGAGGCGTCGATCCGAAAAAGATAACCGCTGTCGGTCACCGGGATCTCTATCCGATCGCTCCAAACCAGAAACCGGACGGGAAGGACAATCCGGAGGGCCGGGCGCAGAACCGGCGGGTGGAGATCAATATCCTGTCGGACTGATAATGGATCACAGCCCATTGAAGATTGTTGAAATGCTTTCAAAACAAAAACAAGGCAAAAAATGAGGGCGGTTCGTTTTCCTTGGAAAAACAAACCCGCCCTTTTTTATATCGCTTCCCGATTTTATTCCGGATTTTTTCGCGTTGTTCCTTGATTATTCCAACGAAATATCATGTTCCGGTCATGTTGCTTTCGACGTCTTTTTTCTTGCCCAACCGGTACGCATCAATCACGCCGAAAATCCAGCAAAATATCAGAAAGAAAAACAGAAAGTTCAAGAGTTGACTTGCCTGATCGGCGGCAACCTGATGTGCTGTACGGTTAATGGTTTCCGGATCGAGCTTGCCGCCGGCAGTTTGAATTTTCTCCAGGACCACCATGGCCTGCCTGACGGCCAGCGTTACGAACATGACCAAACCGGATAAAACAAGAAAGACCAGGAAAGCACCTTTCCGGTGATGTTTCAGAACAATCTGCCCCAGGCCCGGGAAAACCAGGCCGGACAGAAGGGCTCCTCTCAACGCATTTTTCATGACGAACCGCCTTCCCTTTATTTTCAACCCATCAGATTCAAGGAGATTCCAACAGGTTAACTTCACAGGGCATCAAATCAACGGACGACACTCATTATTTATATAGGGCCTGTTCCAGCGCGTTGACATCCTTCTTGATCCGGTCAAGCGCGGTCTGAATATTCATGGCCGCCAGGGCATTGGCCAGACTGTCCGCCTGCTTCTCTGAGGCCACACTTAGCATGCAGTTCCAGCGCAACCGATCCAGACAGGCCTGAACCCCTTCATTCGGCTGACAAAGGCTCTGTAATTGCTGCAGCGTATAGTCCTGGGCGGAACAATCGGCGTATTTCTTATCCGCCCGGGCCAGCACGTCATCGACTTCTTTCTTCACCGTGGCCGCGTCACGGGCCAGGGCGTCATTGGCCAGTTTGACCCGCGTCTGCCAGGAGAGAAGCAACTGGGGTTTCGCGCTGGACATTTTCCTGGCATTGTTCAGGTCGTTCACGGTGAAGGAAAATTTCTTTGCCACAGGCGATACAGACGTCGGATTTGCTCCAAAGACCGTCGAAATGCCCAAAACAAAAAACGCCAGGGCAGCAAAAGATAAAATGAACCATGACTTTTGATTTTGCATAAAAAACTCCCTTCCTTCTGTTTTTGGATTTGATCTCCAATCCGTAAGTGTACGCACATTGTATAAGATATTGTTGTTAAAGGTGAAAGATTTTCCGCTTGAGAAGACTTATAAAAACAAAGGACTGCCGTGTCAATCGAATATCGATCTGATTGTAGACACGACAAAGAAAAAGGGGGGAGAAAAACGCAAAAAAGCTACCCGCCGCCACAGCAGGCCAGATTTCCTAAAATGGCAAGCTTTTCCCCGTCTTTGAGTGCTCGCTGCATATCTTCAGGGCGCAAAAAAGAAATCCCATTTAGGTGAATATAGGAACGGGAGATCATGCCATCGTCCTCCATGAAACGCTCATAGAGGCTCTTCCCCTCATGATCACACACCGCCTTCAAGAGATCGCCAATCGTATCGCCTTGAAATTGACAGGTCTCTTCGAATTTTCCATCGTTCCACCCAATCGCTTTGCGTATGATCGGACTGAGTACTTGGAGGGTTACTTTCATGTTGCCGTCGCTCTTAGCGAAATTGCATTTTTAATCTAAACTTGCATGCAGCTCGGAAAAAAATCAAAACTTTTCCAGATTCCCTCGCTCACAGGAGGGGAGCACATGGCCTGTCGGCTGGTGGGAGAGTGAATAACCGGCAAACCATGTGCTCCTTTTAAGAGATGAAACTTCGTCCCCAAAAATTCTATTAATACAATTTCCGTTCAACTCAGTCTGCATCGACAATGGGGCGATAAACTCCAGCCGAGATCAAACACACCTCGAACAACAACCCGCCGATGATGGTCAAAATTCCGGCTATACTCAACAGAGAGGCCGAGGCCGACGCCGCATTCGCCAAATAATAGCCGACGATGCAGATCGGTACCAGCAATCCGGCAATGATCACGCCAAACCCGAACATCATGCTGAACTTGCCCGAGATAAGCATGCTCGCTGCCTGCTGCGCCGATTTCGTCATCCGCTTCACAACAGTCAACAGGATGAAAATCAGCAGCGTTGTGGCCGCCAGGGTCAACAGAAACTGCCGGGCAAGGGCCGTATAGTCGAACTGATTCGCTGTAAACGGGGCCAGCACCAGAAACAGGGCGTAACCCATGCAGAAAGAGTAGCTGATGATCAGCACCGGAATAATCGGGGAATTCCAGAAACCGATATTGCGGGCTTCTGCAAACACGAAGCCCACATAGGCCATAATGAAGAAAGCCGCTATGGCCGTCAGAATCGACACCACACCGACCAGCATGGCATTTTCAGTCGTGGCCATCCCGGTTCGGAAGGCTATGTCCACCAACCCCAGGACAGCGAATATGAAAATACTGTAAGCCCCGCGGCTGATCCAGGACGTGCCAGGTTTTCGCAGGACACCCATGGCTCGGAAGGGCTTGGAGGAAGCCAGCAGATGGGCGCCGTTTTTAAAGACGACGACCAGCAGGTATCCCACGATCAAGCCGATCACATAATCATATACCTGGGACAAAAGATAAAGTCCCGTACCGACCCCGCCCAGGTAGAAGGAAAGTACTTCGACTAACTTCCAGTCTTTCTGTACCTTATACTGAGAGCCGATCTCCTGGCTCTCCGGGATAAGCCGCGTATAGGTCGGCAGCGCTTCAACGCGTTTGGTTGCCTCATTCGATATCATGATCTACCTCCTATGGAAGATAATACACCGACGGGTTCGTACCCAGTTCAGCGTGCATCTGGTACCCGCCCCGGGCCAGAATGAGTTTGGAAACTTCACTGTTGGGATCGTTCAAATCACCGAACTTCAGTGCTTCCGTCGGGCACGTCTTCACGCATGCCGGCTTCAGACCGGACGTCACCCGGTCAATACAGAAATCACATTTCCCGGCCGTTCCCTCTTTGGAAGCATTATCCCAGTACTTCTCGATCGGTGTAAATCCATTCGGAAAATAGGGCTCCACTTTCTCAAAAAAAGAAATGGCTTCGTAAGGACAAGCCATACGGCATACCCGCGCACCGTAACACTTGGTGGGATCATAAATCACGACCCCGTCGTCCCGCTTTGAAAAAACACCGGACGGACAATTGCGCACACAGGGCGGATCGTCGCAGTGCATGCAATTCGTCGGTATGTAACTGCGCTTTATATTCGGATATTTACCGGTCACCTTTTCAAGAACTTTGCGATAAAAGATGCCCGGAGGCGTTCCATTTTTCATCTTACATGCCATGGTGCAGGACTGGCACCCGATACATCGCTTCAAATCAATGGTCATTCCATATCTGATCACGGTTTACCTCCTATGCCTTGTATATTTTGACTCTGATGGCGGAGTCTAGAGAACTGTTCATCTTGTCCATGTTGTCCAGGTGCTGCCCGAAAAGCACATTCCAGGACGGTCCTTCCTTCCTGCCGACCGGTTCGCCGTAAGCAAGCCGACCGCCGACGCCTGACATGCCGATGCAATCTATGTGGATGCCTTCCGTCACGTGTGCCTTACCCTCAACCCGGTAACCGTATTCCGACTCGATCCAGATCTTTTCTCCGTCATGGATGCCTTTTTTCTGGGCCATATCCGGATGGATCATTACTCCATAGATCCAGGGATAGGTGTGCCCGATTTCCAGAAGCACAGGATTGCTCATCGACCAGGAACCGCTGTGCACAGCCGTCTTGAAATTGACCAGGTGGAGATCGTAATCCCCTTTCGGCTCAAAAGATCGGCCCGGTGACCAATCCAGCAGCGGCTTGTAATCGTCCGTATCCCACTCCTTTTCCAGCCCCATCTCCGTCACGACGCGCTTGACTTCTTCCCCGGCATTGATCCAGTACTCCATGAAGATATTGTATCGGCCCGGAACAAAGGGACCGGGATACTTCTCATCGACTTCCTTTTTCATCGTGAGGACCTGGGTGCCGCTTTTTTCATAATAGTCGATTCCCACGCCGTGGCGGTCCCTCATGAAGTGGTCATACATCTCCAGGCGGGTGTATTTTTTCTGGGGATCAAAGGCGTTTTCAGGCTTCAGAGACCACAGGATGTTGCACCAGTTGAGCAGATCCGGCATGCAGCCGACCCGATCGTAAATTTCCAGCATGATATCCATCCAATGCTTGATCTCCGGATTGGGCGGCTGAACCATGGGCCGGCGGAAAAACCAATACCAGTCCTGTTCTCCTACACCCTGGAATTTAAAGGGCAGGTTGGCGAAGGGATCACACCGTTCCGCCCAGTGCGCGTTCGGTAAAACCAGATCGGCCATTTCCGTCGCTTCGTTGATTTCCAAGGCAAATTGCACGACGAATTTGAATTTTTTGAACAACTCCGCCATGAGGATGGGACTGATGTAGCCGGCGATGGGATTGGTGTGGGCCGTGATAAAAACTTCGATATCGTAATTAAAGCCGAATTTTTTCGGGTTCTCCATGGAGATGGGCCAGAAGTTGTCGCTGAAGGCGTTCGCCGGGGTGAGGTCGAAAAGACCGTAGGTCATGGGCTTTTGGACCGGACGGGCCGGATAAGAATCAAAAGCGCCGAAGTGCCAGTAGGTGCCGTTCGGGGACAGGTTGATCCCGTCGGCGTCCGCCTGGATGCCCCAGCGCCTTTTGTAATTCGTGCTGATCCCCAGGACCCCGCCGGGAACATTGCACCCACCGATCAGCAGGTTGATCATC
>CAZTYA010000168.1:0-4989 GCA_964617255.1 uncultured Syntrophales bacterium | reverse complement strand
TCTCGGACTCAAAGAGGTCGCCCAATTGCCCGATAATACTCCCCAGAAATGACATAGCCAGGATATGCAAAACAGAAATATCCGGAAGGAAATAATAACCGAATATAAGACAAGCCGTTACACTGCCCAAAACAAGACCGACGACACCGGCTACGGTTTTATTCGGACTGACCGAAGGCATAAGTTTTGTTTTTCCGAATAATTTTCCCGTGTAAAATGCGGCCACATCACCGGAAAACGCAAGTAACAAAATGAAGAAAATCCACATATGACCGTTCTCAAATCCCCGGATCAAAATGAAATACGACATTAATACGGGAATGTAGATCATACCGAGCACATATTTAGTCAGCAATCCGATGTCGGGATTGCCCTGATTCTTCCTGATGCGAAATAAATCACACAGGATCAGGAAGATAAATAATAGCGCGATCATTGCGGATAAATGGCGGAAATCCTGATGATAAGTCACAATGGGAATGATCAGGGCGGTTAAAAGAAACTCCCATCTTCTCGTCGGCTTGGAGTGGCCATGAATGATTTTTTCATATTCCCAGGCCGCCACACAGACCACCAGTCCGATCAGGACGGAGAAAAGACGTGCCGATCCGTAATAAATGAGCAGGAAAAGGCAGGGAACAGCAATGACGGCCGTCAACCAGCGGTGGATGTGCGAGGCATTCATGGATTACTGCAATACCCCCTTCTTGATCTGTTCACTCGTTTTTCCGAATCTTCTCTCGCGGTTTTGAAAGGCCTTAATGGCCGTCAGAAGATCCTCTTTTCCGAAATCGGGCCATAGGACGTCCGTAAAATAAAATTCCGTATATGCGGACTCCCAGAGGAGAAAATTGCTCAGGCGATACTCACCGCTTGTGCGAATTAAAAGATCCGGGTCCGGCATGTCGGCGGTCGAAAGATACCGCCCCAGTAAATCAGTTGTCAGATCTTCCATGACATACTTTCCCGCTTGAAAGTCCTTCCAAAGCTGCTTCGTGGCTTGAAGGATATCGTCACGCCCGCCGTAATTCAGGGCCAAGGTTAAAACCATATGCTTGTTATCTGATGTTTTTCTGCGGACTTCCTCAATCTTATCCTGCAGGGCCGGTTTGATACGGCTGATATCGCCAATGATATGAAAGCGGATGCCGGTCCGCTGCATTTCCTCGAGTTCGGAGGCCAAATAGTCGGCCAGCAGCTTCATCAGGGCATTGACTTCCGTTTCCGGTCGAGACCAGTTATCTACGGAAAAGGCATACAGTGTTAAATACTTCACCCCAAGTTCACGGCACGTTCGGGTCGCCGTGCGGACGGCTTCCGCCCCTTTCTTGTGCCCCGAAATGCGTCCTAAGGCATGTTTTTTCGCCCATCGGCCGTTGCCATCCATAATGATGGCGATGTGTTCGGGAATATTGTGTATCGTTTCAGTCATAAACATTTTTTCCTGCATCAGGTATGCTTTCCATAGCACAGTTTGTTGCAAATGACTATCAAGCGAAGGTTTCGCCAACCAAAAAAAATGGGGAAGCTCAACACTTCCCCTTTTTCTTTTTATGCTGAAAAGACAATTATATTTCCATAATTTCTTTTTCTTTCATTGCCAGCACCTGATCCACTTTTTCAATGTATTTGTTCGTGACCTTCTGGACTTCTTCCTGATGCCGGAAAAGTTCATCTTCCGAAAGGGTGTTGTCTTTCTTCAGATCCTTCAACTGCTCATTGGCATCCCGGCGGATGTTCCGGATATTGACTTTGCTTTCTTCGGACATTTTTTTAACGACCTTGACGAGTTCCTTTCTCCGTTCCTCAGTCAGGGCAGGAATGGACAAGCGGATCACCTTCCCGTCGTTACTGGGCATCAGACCCAGATCAGATTTCTGGATCGCCTTTTCGATCAAACCGATGACGCTGCTGTCCCATGGAGAAATCACAATAAGACGACTTTCCGGAACGGACAAGGTGGCCACCTGGTTCAAAGGCGTCTGCGTCCCGTAGTATTCCACTCTAATTCCATCCAGAAGTGCAATAGAGGCGCGCCCTGTTCTTACCTTGCTGAATGACTTTTCCAGGGCGGCAATGCCCTTTTCCATATTATCTTTGAGTTCTTCAAAAATCAGTTCCGTCATCGATCAACCTCCGACAATTGTACCGATTCGTTCTCCGGATATGGCCCGTTTGATATTGCCTTTCCTTAAGAGATTAAAGACCAACACGGAGAGATTGTTATCCCTGCAGAGTGAAATTGCTGTTGCATCCATGACTTTCAGATTTTGGGTCAGGACATCGGTAAAACTGATGCGTGCGAAGAAAACCGCATCTTGGGCAACAACAGGGTCCTTATCATATATCCCATCGACTTTGGTCGCTTTCATGAGGACATCCGCCTTGATTTCCAGCGCCCTCAGAGCGGCCGCCGTATCGGTTGTAAAATAGGGGTTGCCCGTTCCGCCGCCGAAAATGACCACGCGCCCCTTCTCCAGATGCCGAATGGCCCGCCTTTGGATATATGCCTCCGCGACTTCTTTAACCTCGATGGCCGATTGAACGCGAGTCGTTACACCCAATTTTTCCAATGCGCTCTGCAGCGCCAGACTGTTGATCATGGTGGCCAGCATGCCCATATAATCGGCTGTTGTGCGGTCCATACCCTTGGCACTGACCTCGACACCCCGGAATATATTTCCGCCGCCGACAACAATCCCGATCTGAACCCCCAGTTCCGAAGCTTCCTTGATCTCCAGGGCGATTTCGCTGACCACGTCGGGATCCACACCAAACGAGCGTCGTCCCATCAGGGCTTCGCCGCTCATCTTGATCAGAACGCGCTTATATTGGGCTGAATCCATTTATTTCTTAATTTCTTCGCCGAGCTGGAAGCGGGCAAAGCGCCGGATAATGATGTTTTCACCCGTTTTCGCAATCATATTATTAATGAGCGTCGCAATCGTGATACTGTCATCCTTGATGAATTTTTGATTCACCAGGCAGACTTCCTCATAAAACTTATTGAGCTTACCTTCGATGATTTTGTCCCAAATTTTTTCAGGCTTTTTCTCCGCCAGCAACTGGCTGCGATAGATTTCTTTTTCTCTTTCCAAAGCATCCTCGGGAATTTCCTGCGGGCTGACATAAATTGGATTGGTTGCCGCAACCTGCATGGCCAGATCCTTGGCCATGGCCTGGAAATTGTCCGTTTTAGCCACAAAATCCGTTTCACAGTTCAATTCGACCATGACGCCGATCTTGCCGCCCATGTGAATGTAGGTGGCAATCGTTCCGTCCTTCGCGGCTTTTGAAGAGCGTTTCGTCGCCGCGGACATCCCTTTTTTCCGTAAATAATCAATCGCCTTCTCAAAGTCCCCGTCGGATGCCGTCAATGCCTCTTTACAATCCATCATGCCGGCGCCCGTTTTCTCCCGCAGATCCTTAACCATTGCCGATGTAATATCCAATGTTCTTTCCTCCTTGAATCAACAAATACCTGATTTCAATACAGGGTATTCGGATTTATGTTCTTTTGAACCACGTATCGGACTGGTCCCCGATACGGCAATTTTAATATTCGCCGTCGTCGATATCGCCGGATGTTTCCTCTTTTGTTTCCACACTCTCCGGCACATCCTCGTCCACGTCAACGCTTTCCGTACTGAATTCCTCCGCCGTAATATCCTTGTTGCTTTCCGCCTGAATCCGCTCTTCGAATCGCTTCTTTCCTTCGATAACCGCTTCCGCAAATTTCGAGGAAAAAAGTTTGATAGCCCGGATGGCGTCGTCATTACCGGGAATGATGTAGTCGATTTCATCTGGATCACAGTTCGTATCCACGATGGCCACAATCGGAATTCCTAATTTATTCGCCTCTTTAACAGCAATATCCTCCCGTTTCGGATCAACGATAAAGACGGCGGACGGGTGACTCTTCATGCTGCGAATGCCGCCCAGAATTTTTTCCAGTTTTTCTTTTTCTTTCTGCAGGACAAGAATTTCCTTCTTGGGAAACGCCCGGATCGAATCATCGGAAAACATTTTGTCCAGATAGTTCAATCGATCGATACTCCTTTTGACGGTCCCGAAATTGGTCAGCATGCCGCCCAGCCATCGCTGGCTCACATAAGGCATACCGCAGCGGGTTGCCTCTTCCTTAACCGCTTCCTGTGCCTGTTTCTTGGTGCCGACGAAGAGCAGCTCGCCGCCTTCGGACAGGGTACTTACGACAAAATTATAGGCCGACTGGAATAACCCGACGGTCTGCTGCAGGTCGATAATGTAAATATTGTTCCGGGCCCCGAAAATATAGGGCTTCATTTTGGGATTCCACTTGTTCGTCTGATGCCCGAAGTGAACGCCCGCCTCCAACAACAACTTCATCGAAATGTTTGCCATACTGCTAACTCCTTTTCTTTGTGTTTTTTCCGCCATTCCAGTTCACTACGGTTCAATTTTCCCGCCCTTACGAGAAAACAACACGCCGTATATACTGAGAATGTGTGAAGTTCGTGGGCTATTAACACATCCCCAATCAATGATCAAGTGAAAAGGTGAACAATCTGTACTATTTTATTCGGGAAACTCAGGTGTGGTAATGCGCGTTGATGGTCACATATTCATGCGTCAAATCCGACGACAGTAGTTTGAAGCGAGCTTTTCCCATCCCCATTTGAATCAAAACACGGATACGCGGCAGAGCCATGATCGCCTGCAGGTCTGCTTCAAATCCCGCAACACCTCGACCATCCGCAAAAATCGGTACCTCATTGAAGGAGACCCTAACGGCATTCACGGGAATGTGTTCGTTGACGGTGCCGATCGCCCCGATGATCCGTCCCCAGTTCGGATCTCCGCCATAGAAGGCTGTTTTCACCAGATTTGAATTGGCCACGGCATAGGCGATGCGGCGGGCCTCCGCCGTGCTTTTGGCCTCCTCCACAATCAATTCGATGACTTTGGTCGCCCCCTCACCGTCCTTAACCATCAGATATGACAACTCCG
>CAZTYA010000167.1:0-5011 GCA_964617255.1 uncultured Syntrophales bacterium | reverse complement strand
TCGTAAATAACCAGTTTCTTTCCGTTTTTAAGCGTCGCTGTAACGGTTTTCCGTTCGGTGTTGACCAGATCCCAGTGCAGGGCCGAATCGTTGAACCCCAGCTTTTTCTTTAAGGCCTTGTTCATCTGGGAGATGTCGCCGGAGAAGGTATCCGTATAGGACGCGCCCAAGGCGATGTGGGTGTTGCCGTGGTCTCCTCCGTAGTTCTCATCGAACAGGGTATCGGCCATGAAGCGGTCGATCCGCGAAAAGCGGCGATCCGTCAGGGAAAATTCGCCGACGCGTTTCGCCCCCGGGTCCATCGCGAGCTGCTTTTTCGTGAATTCATCACCCTTTTCCGCCCGTACGTCCACCACATTTCCCTTCTCAAACGACAGCCTGACCCCCTCGACGTAATTGCCGCTCCGATAGGAAGCCTGGTTCGCGTAGAAGGTCCCTTCCGTTCCCCGCCAATCCGGCGACATGAACAGTTCAAAACTGGGAATGTTGTGCCCCGAAATACCGATCCATCTGCGAGACTCGCCGGGGGTGATCCGGAGATCAATATGCTTCGCTTCGACATGGAAGTTTTTCACGGGCAGCGCGTTGAGCCATTTTTTAATTTTCCCCACTTCCTTATAAATACGCTTCCATTCACCGACGGGATCAATTTTGTCGAGGTAGCAGGCCCGGATGACCTGATGGGTATATTCTTCCAGGCTGAGCTTTGCCTGAGCGGCCAGTTCCGCGGTGGGGAAAAGACAAAGGGTCCAGCCGTGGAGTCCCTGGTGCTCTCTCTCTTCCATCAACTCCCGCAGGGGTTTGCGCGCCACCATGGCCCGGGCGATCTTGCGTGGATCGACGCCGCCCAGATGGGTCAGGGACTCGGGCGCCCGGAGAAATATCCGGCCGTCCAGCTTTTCGTAAGTCGGCTTGTCCCCGGGGGACAGGAAAGAAAGCTGCCGGTCGTCGGCTTTCTCATAAAAACTCTTCTCCATGGTGGTCGTCATGCCGAGCCGTTGAATCGGATTGAGGCCCAGGTCAAGGAGGCGCCCGAAGAGGATTTCGGCCAGCTTCAGAGCGGGCAGGTCATATTGCAGCAGGACCATGTCCCCCTTTTTCAGGGGTTTCACACGGGCCGTTTTCAGCCCCCACAAAAGGACGTCGGCGTATTTTTCCAGTTGTTCTTGCGTCATCATCGATTGAATCTCCTTGCTGTTTCGTGGCCGTGAAACCGGCCCGGCATTTCATCTTAAAGGGATAACTGTTTGATGCCCTTAATGAACATCTCAACAGCAATGGTCGTTAAAAGCATGCCCATGAGGCGCTCGATGGCGATCAGCACCCGGGCTCCCAGGACCCGGCTGATCTGGTTGGAAAGAAGCAGGATGCAGGCCGCCAGAAACCACGCGACGACCAGGGCCGCAAGCCACTCCGGCCAGCGGGAAGGTTCCCGCGCCATCAGCAGGAGCACCGTCGCCAGGGCGGAGGGACCGGCGATAAAGGGAATCGCCAGGGGAACAATCAGGGGCTCCCCTTCGGGGGATTTGCCGAATATTTCCTCCGAATCGGAAAAGATCATCTTCAGCGCGATCAGAAAGAGGATGATCCCCCCCGCCATGCTCAGGGCGGGGGCGGAAATATCCAGCAGGAGCAGCACATAGCGGCCGGCAAAGAGAAAAAAGACCAGGACCGCCAGGGCGATGACCATTTCCCGCAGGATAATCCGCCGCTGGCGCCGGTAATCGATGTGCTTCAGGACGGATAGAAAAAAGGGGATGTTCCCGAAGGGATCAATCACCAGGAAAAGCAGCAGCGCCGCCGAGAAAATGGACATTTAAACCTTCCTTGATCGACTGAGATTTTTTAACCCAGCAATACCGAATGAACCGATTAGGTGATCGCCTTGTTTCGGTTTTCTGCACCCCCGACTTTTTCTATATTACCTCGGGTCCTTCATAGATATCCCGCAGCGCAGCGTCCGGCCCCTCCCGGTCGGTTTTCAGAGCCAGGGGCAAATAATCGAGAATGTCCTGCGCGGTCATGCCGTCCTCACCCAGGTCACCTGCCGCCAGGTCGCCCGCCAACCCGTGGAGAAAGACCCCCTTGCGGACCGCTTCTTCCGTACCCAATCCCAGCCCGCACATGGCGGCAATCGTTCCCGTAAGCACATCACCGCACCCGGCGGTGGCCATACCGGAGTTGCCGCTGAGGTTCACGTAAACCCGGCCTTCGGGACTGCCGATCAGCGAATGGGCCCCTTTCAGAACGATAAACGCCCCGAGGTGTTTCGCCGTTTCCTGCAGGATATCGATCCGGTTCCGTCGAATTGCAGTAACGTCTTTTCCCGTGATCCGGGACATTTCTCCCAGGTGCGGTGTCAGAATCGTCTCGCCCTTCCGCTTGCGAATCAGGTCCGGGTGACCGGCCACGGCGGTAATGCCATCGCCGTCAATCAACACAGGCTTCTCGATCTTTGAAACCAGGTCCCGAACCAGTTGCTGCGTTTCATTATTTAAGGACAGGCCGGGTCCGATCACGATGCAATCCATCTTCGCCGCCAGATCGAGCAGGAACCGACGGTTATCCAGGGCGATGCTGCCGTCGGCCGTTTCTTTTTGCGGAACCAGAACGATCTCGCTGCCCTTCTGGGCGATGAACGGAGCCATCGCGGCGGGCAAGGCCAGGCGGGCATAGCCGCCTCCCCCTTTCAAAAAGGACAGGGCGGAAAAATAGGGCGCGCCGAAATAGGACGCGGCGCCGGCAATAACGAGGGCCTCGCCCATGGAACCCTTGTGGCCGTCGGGATTTCTGGCCGGCAGGGGGACAAAATCGTTGACCTGAATCGTCAGGGCTTCCCGGTCGTACAGCTCGGGAGGGAAAGAAATGTGGCAGACGAAAAGCCTGCCGCCCATTTCATAGCCCGGATAGAGCAGATTGCCGATTTTCGGTAAACCGAAAGTCACGGTGAGATCGGCCTTGACGGCAATCCCCATCACCTCGCCGGTGTTGCCGTTGATCCCCGAGGGAATATCGAGGCTGAGAACCGGCTTGCCGCTTTCGTTGACGAAATCGATCACATCCGCGTAAAGCCCTTCCACCTCCCGGTCCAGACCGGTGCCGAAGAGCCCGTCGATAATACCGTCACAGTAGAGGATGTCTCTTGTCATGTCATCAACGGCGCCGACCGTTTCCATCTCAACCGGCAGACCGGAGATGATCGTATAATTCGTCCTGGCCGCCCCCTTGTACTTCCCCGGATCACCCAGGACAAAGACCTTGGCCGCGCCACCGTCGGCCAGAATCTTCCTGGCCACGAC
Source organism: uncultured Syntrophales bacterium (assembly GCA_964617255.1). GTDB lineage: Bacteria > Desulfobacterota > Syntrophia > Syntrophales > JAAYKM01 > JAAYKM01. Next base: position 1,712 of record CAZTYA010000167.1, on the reverse strand, counting down.
GAATCCGTCCCCTCCGTTGTTCCCTCCGCCGCACAGGACTACGAATTTCTTTCCCCGGATGCCGATTTCCCTGTTCAGGACATAGGCCGCGGCCAGCCCGGCATTTTCCATCAGAATCTCTTCCGGAATCTTGAGTTTTTCGATGGCAAACCGGTCCATGGACCGCATCTGTTCGACTCTGGCAATCTTCATTTTGATCTCCTTGAGGCCGCTGTATTAATTCAATCCCCGGACCGACAGCAGCGTGGAAATATTCATTTTCAGGATGCCCATAATCATCATACCGATGATGAACCCCAGGAACAGAACCAGGAAAGCCGTGGCCAGAATTTTCAGCGCGCGACCTTCCGTGGCAACCGCGCCGACAGGCCTGCCGAATCCGGCTCCGGAAACGGCCCGGCACAGAAGATAAGCCCTTTCGACAAGTTCTCGATCCAGCAGCGCGGCGTCCTTAACACACAGCGTGATTCCCTGATCATTTATCACAAAGCCGGCCCGGGGTAAACCGGGAAGGCTGGCCTCATCGATTCTTTGCAGGAGGTCCGTCAGGGACTTCAGATGGGCGCCGACATCACCGCTGCGCAGGAGCATCATGGTCTTGTCCTTTTCACGGGACCAGGTTTTCATGCCTGCGACACCCGCATCAATTTTTTCCAGGTAAATATCTCGATATGCATCGCTGATTTCGGTCGTCGTGAACGATTCGAGATGGAAAGTGGAGAACAGGGAGAAAGGCAGGGGGTGCAAGAAACGGAAAGCCAAAGCCGCGCCGATTTTCCCCCCTTCATGATCAACGAGAGTGAAAACCGCCGCCGTCAGATCGCGATACATCCCTGCATAAACGGTTCCGATACGCAAGGATGACCTGACTCCATTCCATCCAGAAAAATCCCCTTTACATTTAAGGGTCATTCCCAGCCTTTCGGCCGTTGCGGCAATTTCACGGGGAAGTTTCCGCCCACCCCGGATGCCGGCGAAAACAATGACTGCCAGAAAAAAAAGAAAAGCAAGGAATACCCAGATCACCAATGCGCCTCCGATCAATATTACGTGCCATCATACACGTAAACGAGCCGGTTCTCAATGAAGTCCCTTCGCCAGCGGAACAGATTGTCCACATCATTACCTGCCGGTTAAGTTCATCCATATCCCAACATCGGGTAATTTGCATAAAAATCATGGCTATATTTGGGCTTTGCATGCCGCGGCCAGGAAAATTAGGATGGGCAAAAACGCCTTTTTATGGTAGGTGAAGTTCAATACAGGTTTTGTTCACATCACATGACATCCACCAATAAACTGACCAATCAAAAGGAGGAGCCACGATGAGTATGATCCAGGAGTTCAAGACCTTTGCCATGCGGGGAAATGTTGTCGATATGGCCGTCGGTATCATTTTCGGCGCTGCTTTCGGAAAAGTCGTTTCATCTTTCGTTGCCGACGTCATCATGCCGCCCATTGGACTTCTTATCGGCGGCGTCGATTTTTCCAACCTGGCGATTACACTCAAACAGGCGGTCGGAGATGCTCCGGCGGTTACGCTCAGCTACGGGAAATTCATCCAGTCCATTGTCGATTTCGTGATCATCGCCTTTGCCATCTTTATGGTCATCAAAGCCATGAATACATTACAGAAAAAGCAGGAGGACGCACCGGCGCCTCCTCCCGCCCCGACGCCGGAAGAAAACCTGCTTACAGAAATCAGAGATATT
>CAZTYA010000166.1:3740-5032 GCA_964617255.1 uncultured Syntrophales bacterium | reverse complement strand
ATGAAAAAGCAACTGGACGGGGCCAACTGCCTGTATCCCATGCCGACGGTCCTGGTCGGAACCGTCGTGGACGGGAACCCAAACTTTCTCGCCATCGCGCATGTGGGGATCATGAATTTTGCGACACCCCACTACATTTCCATTTCTTTGGCGAAGATCCACTACTCCAACCGGGGAATTGCCGAAAACGGAACGTTCAGTGTTAACATCCCCTCCGAGGACATGGTCACAGCGACGGATTACTGCGGCATTAAAAGCGGAAAAAAGACGGACAAATCAAAGATGTTCGAGCTTTTCCACGGGGAGTTGAATGCGGCGCCCATGATCCAGGCCTGCCCGGTGACCATGGAATGCCGTCTCTACCAGACCGTGGATTTTAAAACCCACGACCTCTTTATCGGGGAAATCGTGCAAACCTACGTGGAAGAATCGGTCCTTACGGAGGGAGTGGTTGATTTCGCAAAAGTCAAACCCATGCTTTTCGACATGCCCCGGAAAAAGTACTGGCGTCTGGGCGAACCCTTCGCGGATTGCTGGCAGATCGGCCTGGCGTGGAAGCCGGAGGAATAGGCCGCCTTTCTTTCATGGCACGGTTGGTTCAATGTAGGGGCAACCCCTGCCCCTACGGATTTAAATCAACCTTTTTTATTAAAGGGCCGGCGATATTTGTTATCATGCCGGACCACGATCCGGCATCCAGAAGAAGATTCTCGCTGGAAATAGATTCCGGGTCGGCGCCCGGGATGACAAATGCGGAATAAGGTGTGCGGGTTGCATTAGCGGCAGCGTAACGCACCGGGAAAAAGCTTTGCCGATTCTCATTCAAAAGGGAATTCTCTATCAATTCATCACGTTATGTAGATATGAACGCATCACACAGTTTATTCTGTCATGGATCATAAGCATGCTCCCGTGCAGGCAGGGGGGAGGCGAAACGAAAAGAGCCGGCGGCGTTTGTCCGCAAGAGCACGAGCATCCCGTTTTCAGTCACATCATCGTCCGTTTCCCGTCTGTGCATCGGCCATCTGCTCATAGACATCGGCGATCTCGGCCTCCCGGGCGAGGAAAGCGTCGACCACCGCCGGATCAAACTGTTTACCCGACGCCTCGAGGATGATGCTCCGGCATTTATCGTGGCTGAGGGCCTCCTTGTAAAGGCGCTTGGACCGCAGGCCGTCATAGACGTCCGCCACGGCCATGATGCGGGCGCTCAGGGGAATCTCTTCGCCCCTGAGGCGGTCGGGATAGCCGCTGCCGTCCCATTTTTCGTGGTGCAGGTGGGGGATATCCAG
>CAZTYA010000166.1:0-3730 GCA_964617255.1 uncultured Syntrophales bacterium | reverse complement strand
GATCGTGCCAGGGATATGCCCATGCTGATAATGGCGTTGTGGGGATACTGATCGTGGACGGTCTGGAGGGTTTTGGCACCGATCAGGGCATGGCTTTTCAGGACTTCGAATTCCTCGTAGGTTAACCGGTCTGCCTTCAAAAGGAAGCTGTCCGGGATGGCGACCTTGCCGATGTCATGCAGGGGGGCGGCGTGGAAAATCGTTTCGATGAAGGATTCGGAAACCTCTTCGGGGTAGTGGCAGCTTCTCTGCAGTTCTTCCGCGATGATTTTACAGAACATACGCGTCCGTTCGATGTGTTCGCCGGTGACATCGTCGCGGCTTTCCGCCAGCTTGGACAGGGCAAGGATCGTCGCCAACTGAGAATCGGATATCTCCTGCACCTTTTTCTGAACCAGATCTTCCAGATAGAGATTGTACCGCTCCAGTTCGTGTCGCATCCGCTGCAGGGTAAGATGTGTCTCGACCCGGGCCAGCACTTCCTCAATATGAAACGGTTTGGTAATGTAGTCCACCCCGCCGGCCTGAAATCCGCCGAGCTTGTTTGCCGTGTCATTGAGTCCGCTCACGAAAATAATGGGAATGTGGTTCAAGGCGGGATGCGCCTTAAAGCGGCGGCAGACCTCGAATCCGTCCATTTCCGGCATCATGACATCCAGGAGGACCAGATCCGGCGGGTTCACCTCCGCCGTTTCGATGGCCAGTTTGCCGCTCATCACCGGTAAAACCTCATGACCCTTGCTCTCCAGGATATCCGACAGGATCTGGAGGTTTTCCACCTGATCGTCCACCAAAAGAATACGGAAGGGTTGTGGCGGGGTTTTTTTTGTTTCCATGGCTGCATGGCCTCGGTTTGGATTAGTCAGAACGGACGCGTCATTCTTAAGAAAGAATTATATGCCACCTGATACCATAACCGCAAGGTTCGGACGATGAATCAGTGAATAAATGCTCAGAAAGCAAAAACCCCCTCCCGGAGGGGGCTTTGCTTTCTCGACGTCCGGACTACCCTGTTTGCGCTAAAAAACCGGAACAAATTCAAACTCCTCTTCCCGCAGTTTGGCCTGGGCGGCGGCCAGACGGGCAATCGGGACCCTGGGTGTGGAACAGGAAACATAGTTGAGTTTGACATGATGGCAGAAGCGGATCGATTCGGGATGACCGCCCTGTTCACCGCAGATGCCGACCTTCAGGTCGGGACGGCTCCGGCGCCCCAGCTTGATCGTGATATCCATCAGGCGTCCGACGCCCCGAATGTCGAGGGTCTCGAAGGGGTTGCCCGTCAGAACGTTCGTCTGGGTGTACATGGGGAGGAACTTGTTTTCCGCATCCTCGCGGCTGAAGGAAAAGACCGCCTGGGTGAGGTCGTTGGTTCCGAAGGAGAAGAACTCCGCGATTTCCGCCAGACGCGCCGCCCGCATACAGGCGCGGACGGTTTCGATCATGGAGCCGAACTTGAAGTTGACGGCGATACCGTATTTCTTTTCAACTTCCGCCTTGGCGTTTTCCATGTAGGTCGCCACACGCTGCAATTCGCTGGCGTTGATCACCTGGGGGACCATGATTTCGCCGTGGACGTCGATGCCCGCTTTGGTGCATTCCGCGATGGCTTCCAGAATGGCGGTGATCTGCATTGTGTAAATTTCGGGATAGGTGATGCCCAGGCGCACGCCGCGGTGGCCCAGCATCGGGTTGACCTCGCTCAAGGCGATCACCTTTTTCAAAACCGCCTGCTTGTGGTCCATCAATTCCTGGATGATGGAGGTGGATTTGATTTCAGCCAGTCTGCCCTGGAGGTTTTTGAAGATGTCCGCGAACTGCCTGTACAATTCGGGACTGATCAGTTTCAGCGTATCCGAGAGTTCGCCAAGGTTCCTGATGGTGTCGCGATCCCGCATATGCCGGAGCTGCGTGATTTCATCCTCCAGGGTCTGGATTTCCGGCAGGAATTCGTGCAGCGGCGGATCCAGGAGGCGTACCGTGACGGGCAGCCCGTTCATGGCCGTGAAAATACCTTTGAAATCTTCACGCTGAATGGGCAGGAGTTTGTCGATGGCGATTTTGCGCTTTTCCGGCGTATCGGCCAAGATCATCTCCTGCACGACGGGCAGGCGGTCCACGTCATTGAACATGCGCTCCGTGCGGCACAGGCCGACACCCATGGCACCGTATTCCCGGGCCTTCTCGGCCGCTTTGGGGGTATCGGCGTTGGCCATGACTTTCAGTTCCGCGATTTCATCCGCCCAGGACAGAAGGGTAATGAGTTCTGTGAAGAATTCGGGTTCAATTGTCGGAATTTCGCCTGCGTAAACCTCGCCGGTCGAGCCGTCGATGGTAATAACGTCGCCTTCATGCAGAATCCGGTCGCCGATCCGGGCCGTCTTGGCACGGACATCGATGGCGATTTCCTCGCAGCCGGAGACGCAGGGTTTTCCCATGCCCCGGGCGACGACGGCCGCATGCGACGTTTTTCCGCCCCGGCTGGTCAGGATGCCCTGGGAAGAAAAAAAGCCATGTATGTCTTCCGGTTTGGTCTCTTCCCGGACGAGAATGATTTTTTCTCCCGCTTCACCGCGTTCCTGGGCCGTATCGGCGTCGAAGACGATCGAACCGGACGCGGCGCCGGGCGATGCAGGCAGCCCCGTGACCAGGGGTTCCGCCTTGAAGGACGGCGAGAGGCGAGGGGCCAGAAGCTGCTCCAACAGGGCCGGTTCAATGCGCAGCAGGGCCCGCTCCTTGGTAATCAAACCCTCCCGGAACATTTCCACGGAGGTCTGCACCATGGCCCGGGCGTTCATCTTGCCGTTTCGTGTCTGCAGACAGTAAAGCGTACCCTGTTCAATGGTGAATTCAAAATCTTGTACTTCCGTGTAATGAGATTCCAGCTTGTTACGTAACTCAAGCAATTGTGCGGACATTTCGGGCATTTCCTGTGCCATCTCCGCAATCGGTTTCGGGGTGCGGATGCCCGCCACGACATCTTCCCCCTGGGCGTTGGTGAGGTACTCGCCGTAAATGACGTTTTCGCCCGTGCCGGGGTTCCGGGTAAAACCGACGCCGGTGGCGGAATCGTTGCCCATGTTGCCGAAGACCATGGTGACGACATTGACCGCTGTGCCGTTTGCCATGGCCGGAGTGATTTTGAACTGTTTGCGGTAATCGACGGCGCGGCGTCCGTTCCAGGAGCGAAATACCGCCTGGATGGCGATTTCCATCTGCCGATAGGGGTCATCCGGAAAGGGTGCTCCCGTCTGTTCGGCCACGACGTTCAGAAATGCACCGCACAGCTCCTGCAAGTGGTCCGCCGCCAGATCGACGTCCTGGACGGCGCCGTATTTTGCCTTGACGCCTTTCATGCAGTCGTCGAAATGCTCGTCCGCGACCCCCAGAGCCACCTTGCCGAACAGTTGGATGAACCGGCGGTAGGCATCGTAAACGAAGCGCGCGTTTCCGGTCCGGCGGATCAGGCCGGCGGCGGTCCGGTCATTTAAGCCGAGGTTCAGAATCGTGTCCATCATGCCGGGCATCGACATGGCCGAACCGGAGCGGACCGAAACCAGCAGCGGATTACCCTCGCTCCCAAATTTTTTTCCTGTTGCCTGTTCCAAGCGGGCGATATGGCCTTTCACTTCGTCCATCAGGCCTTTCGGAAGGGTGGCCTTCTTCAGATATTCAAGACAGGCGGCGGTGGTGATGACAAAACCGGGGGGCACATTGAGACCGATCCGGG
>CAZTYA010000165.1:0-5062 GCA_964617255.1 uncultured Syntrophales bacterium | reverse complement strand
CCGTGATGACGGTCAACGCGACAAGCAGCCCGATAAAAGCACAAAGCGCGATCATGCCGTCTGACTGGTTCAATTCCTTCCTGTCCTTCATACTTTATTTGAGAAACGCAATGACACGCCGGTTCACCTCGTCGGCACACACTGCGAAAAAATCATGACCGGCGCCGGATATCCTTTCGGTCCGTACCTGTGGTGCTAACGTAGCAAGCCGATGCAGGACAATATTTGGATCAAAGATGACATCCCGGTCTCCAAACAGAAACAACGTGGCGGCAGGCAAACATCTCAGTTGCGCATCCGTCAGGGGAACGGGCGGGACCATGCGCCGGGGCTTGAAACTCCACATACCCAGGTAGGCATCATCGACCATCACGTCGATCATGCTGCGGACCGCTGCATCCTTGTTTTCGGTCGTCGACAACCAGTACATAAAATTTTTCATAAAGTATCGCATCGGGAGGAAGCACAATATGCCCCGCCAGATGAATCCCCAAGAAACCGGCGCCACCGTCCCGGCCGGGGCCAGAAGCACCAGCCTGCGCACCCGCCCGGGAAAACGAAGCGCATAGTTTGCGGCGATCCAGCCGCCGTAGGAAAGGCCGATGAAGCTGACCTGCAGGCCGAGTCCCAAAGCAGTGCAGAGCTCATCAAGCCAGGTCGTGAAGTCGCCGATTCGTTTTATAGGATGCGTCTCAACACTCAACCCCACATCGTGAATGTTGTCCACGACGAAAGTTCGGAATTCCCGTGATAAACCGGCCACGTTCGTGGCAAAGACAAGTCCGGGAGAACCGATGCCCGGCAGCATGACGACAGGGGTTGCGCCATCCGGCCCGCTCACACGCACAAAGGTTTGTCCGTATGACGTATCGACCATGCGCCCTTCCGAAGGCACCGGCCAGGCCGCTGAGCGCCGTTTATAATGCTCGAGGTAACGCCGCTTCGCCTTCTCGGACCGGAAGGGGTGGTAGGGTTTCAGGACCATGGCGCTTCTCCGTGCAAACCATAAGCAAGGCCAAAAGATATGTCCGTACTGAATATTGAATCATTCGTCAGAAACTATCTTTGCAATATGCGAAAATTATCTACGTCCAACTCAAAATACAAGCAGAATAATGCGCGCGACGGAGCATAAGACTTCGCTTCGACAAACAGAGGATACAGAACGGCTGATCGTCTCAGTTCCCGCATGGGAATGCGGAAAACCGTCTTCGCGTCATGCGCATAACACAATATTTCCGCACTACGCTCTTGTGTCGTCTTTCGCTTCTGCTTCCCGGAATTCATCCGTGGACAGCTCGCTGTCCCAGGCGTGGTCGTTCACGGCAGGATTGACATCCCGATCCGCAGTCAGCAACTGTTCCTGCAGGTGAATCTGTTCCCGGGCATTGTAGATGTAGGTATCCTCATCATGGCGGTGCGGGGCCAGTTTCCACAGGGCCTCTTCATCATAACGGATGAAGTTCTGACCGGCGCGGGTGGCGCTGTAACGGCGAAAACCGAGTTTAACGAGCACATCAATTCCCAGGCGCACGGATGTATCCAGGGATTCACGGTAAATGTTCCGGATGTCCCTGTCGATCAGGTCGTAAGCCTCCAGCCGACCTTCGGCGCGGCCCATGATAGTCAGATGCGGAAAATACTTTCTTGCCTTAGCGATCAGGTCACTGTTGAGATCCGGCGACCCGATGGCGGCAACCAGGATTCCTGCTTCTTCGACGCCTGCCGCCTTGAGGATATCCAGGCGCGTGGCATCGCCGTAAAATACCTTGAATCCCATTTTTCTCAGCAGATCGACCCGGTCCGAATCGTTATCTAGCACGGTGCATTCGATGCCGTTTGCTTTCAGAAATCGACCGACAACACTTCCGAAATCGCCGAAACCGGCGATGATGACTGGGTGGCGCACATTGACGGCATCGGCTTCCTTCTCCTCCACACGGCGGGTACCGAAACGGGGCGCGATCAAACGCTCATTGACCAGCAGCAGGATGGGCGTCAGGGTCATGCTGAGCGCCGTGACTCCCATCATCATGTCCGTCCATTCACCGGAAAGAATGCGAAGTTGATAGATGAAGGCGAAAAGGACGAAGGCAAATTCCCCCACCTGGGAGAGCCCCAGGCTGAACAGAAGATTTTGATCAAAGGACAGCCGGATAAATCGGCCCGTGACAAACAGGACCAACGCCTTGAGGAGAACGACACCCGCCACCAGGGCAACGATCAGCAGGGGCCGGTCAATCATGAGATTGAAATTGATGGCGGCCCCGACGGAAATGAAAAACAGGCCGAGCAGAATCCCCTTGAAAGGTTCGATATCGCTTTCGAGTTCATGCCGGTATTCGCTGTTCGCCAAAACGACGCCTGCCAGAAAGGTGCCGAGGGCGGGACTGAGCCCCACAAGGCTTACAATATAGGCCGTGGCCATGACAATAAACAGGGCGGAAGCGGTAAACATTTCCCGCAGGTGAACCCGGGCGATAAACCTCAAAAAAGGAACAAGGAGGAAACGTCCCCCAAGAACGATCAGGGCTACGTCAAACAAGAGTGCTAGCGTTTGTGCCCAGCCCGGCAACGTTTCAAAAAAAGCGGCGGTCGCGCCGGCGGGCGCTTCGACCACATGCAGCGAAAGCAAAGGCAGGAGCGCCAGGATGGGAATGACGGAAATGTCCTGAAACAGAAGGACCGAGAAGGAACTTTTTCCCGATTCGGTTTGCGCCAGGCCCTTTTCCCGCAGGGTCTGCAAAACAATGGCCGTGGACGACATGGACAGCGCCAGGCCCATGGCCAGGGCGGCCTGCCATTTTAAACCAACCGCAAGAAACACCGCCAGGAAAATCAGGGTCGTCAGGATCATCTGCAGGGATCCCGTTCCGAGGATCTGATGGCGCAGCCGCCAGAAATGGACGGGTTCCAGTTCCAGACCGATCAGGAAAAGCATCATTACCACGCCGAACTCGGCGAAATGCATGATTTCTTTCCCCTCACCCCCGACGAAGCCCAGTCCGAAGGGACCGACCATGATCCCCCCGATCAGGTACCCCAGCACCGATCCCATGCCGAGTCTCTTGGCGATCGGGACAAAGACGATCGCCGCCGCCAGATAAATCAGGGCATCCTGGAGAAAAGAGTGATTCACAGTTGCCTTGCCTCCCGTTTCCGATGCAGCCAGTCGTTCAGCAAGGGGAAACATCGCATGTCATCCATATCAAATTCCCCCTTGACCAGAAGATTCAAAAGGTTGCGATAATCTTCCGCATGATGCGCCAGATCATCTTGCGTCAACAGGTAGGTCCCCTGAACGGCAAAAGGCGGCAGATAAATCATCCGGCACAGACAGGCCGACTGCTGGAAAGGAAGCAGGAATTCCCCTAAACTAAAACGGCAGGCGCCGTCCGCGGCATAAACGGCCCGGCTGCCGCCTGTGGTCAGGCAGTTGAAAACAAGCTTGTCCTTTAGAAACTCTCCACCCTCGCCGTGAGCCCACCCGTACTCCAGCACCAGGTCGGTCCATTGTTTCAAAAGCGCCGGGGCGCCGTACATGTAAAACGGGTGCTGCCAGACGATGATGTCATGCATCGACAGGATTTCCTGTTCCCTCTTCACGTGAATGTTAAAGTCGGGGTATTCTTCGTACAGATCGTGGAGGGTTACCTCCGGCATCGTCCCAACCTGTTCCAGCAGGGCGCGGTTGACCCGTGATTTCTCAAAGCGCGGATGGGCAAAAAGGATAAGAATTCTGTTCATGAAAATCGTTTTATTGCAAATATATCAGGGTTAAGACGCCTCTTTGATGACGTTTAGCCGTCTTTTGAAAAGCGATTTCAGGACAATTACTATGAGAGGCGTTCGGAGTCAACCCAAAGGTAAGGTTTCTTTCCATGAGCCGGACGATATCACATTATCCGGAGAAAGGATTCATCAGGATGATTTTCTTAGCTTTTTAGATCACCAGCCTGGTTTGATAAAATGGCAATAGGCGGTTTTTTACGGCACCAATATCCCCATAACCCATGCCAGATTGACTTGGGCGGTCAGGTAATCCCGCCGGGCCTTGGCCAGGTTCGCTTTCGCTGAATTCAAATTGAATTGTGCGTCATCCACATCCAGCTTGATCTTGACGCCGTATTCATAACCCTTTTCCGCCATTTCCAGAAGACGGTTCGCCTGAGTCACCGTGCTGGAAAGGGCCTTCAGAATTTCGCCGGCTTCCCGGACTGCGTTGATGGCGTCCCTGACCTGCAGGGCAATGGCATCCTGCAGTTTCGATTCGTCGATTTTCAGGGACGCCACTTCGCTCTTCGCCTGCCGTACCTGCCCCCGGGCGCGGAGACCATCGAAAAAGGGAAATGTGATGTAGAGACCGGCGGTCCATAATTTACCATCCGAGTCGGCTTTATCCTGCTCCCAGTCCTTGTAGCCATAATCGGCCCGGAGATCAAGGCGGGGCTTGTCATTCGCGTTGACGATATTAACCACCTCTTCGGCCATTTTTGTGCGGTTATGGATTTCGGCAAGTTCGGGCCGCTTCGCCCGGGCAACCTGCAGGGTCGCTTCATATTCAGGGTAAGGTCCCGCCGTGGTATCGAGGTCACCGGTAACATCGATCCCCCCGCCATCCATCCCCAACAGGAAGCGCATCTGGTCCAGCGTGGTCCGGATCAGGTTTTCCGTCCGGATGACTTCAGGCCGGGCGTTTTCCACCGCCACCTCCCAGGACAGCACATCATAGTCTGTCGCGACGCCGGCCTGGAGTTTGCGGGTCATTTCTTTCAAGTGGCGATCCTTCTGGTCGAGATTCTGGAGGGCAATCCGATTGAGTTCCTTGGCCAGGAGCACATTATAAAATGCCGCCGTGACATCCCGTAGAGTCGCTTCCCGAATGATCCGCAACTGGTCTTCGGCGTTGGCCATGCCGACTTTCGCTGCCCGGATGGCCGCCCCCACCTGCCCCCAGGTAAAGAGGGCCTGGCTCAGGCTGACTTCCGCAGCGTGAATGCGTGTTTCGACCGGGACAATGCCGCCCATCAGTCCCCCTTGGCTCTTGTCGCGTGATTTGGTT
>CAZTYA010000164.1:0-5078 GCA_964617255.1 uncultured Syntrophales bacterium | reverse complement strand
CCTCTCGCGGGTGCATTTTTTTTGCCCATTAACCCAAGGAAAGGGGAAAATAATTGAGAGAAGACCTTCAATTGTTGATTGAACTGCAGAAAAGCGATTCGGATGCCGCGCGGATCAAAATAAAAAAGAAGGAATTGCCGGAGCGTATCGCAAAACTGGACCAGGCTTTTCAGGTCCTGCAGCAAAAGATGGACGACTTTCGCGCCCATTTGGAGGATTTACGCAAACAGTACAGGGAAAAAGAGGATAAACTGAAAAAGGGACAGGACGGCTTGAAGAAAGCCAAAGAACGTCTCGAAACGGTTAAGAACAACAAGGAATATCAGGCCATCCTGAAAGAAATCGACAATATGGAAAAGAAGAACGGCGACTTGGAATCCGAAATCATCGCCCTGTTCGATGCCATCGATAAGGAAAACGGCGAGTTAAAGCAGCAGGAGAAGGAATTCGCACAGGAGTCAATTGCTCATCAATCCGAACGGGATAAAATGGAATTGGAGATGAAATCCCTTGATGAAGGTATTGCGGAATGTCAGGCAAGAAACGCACAGATCAGAAGCGCCCTTGAGGAAGGTCTGATCCGTAAATATGAGGCCATTCGGAACCTGCATAAGGGGGTCGCCGTTGTTTCCGTCTGGAAGGAAGTCTGTAACGGATGTCACATGAATATTCCTCCGCAGATGTACAATGAATTGCAGAAAACCACGGCATTGATGTCCTGTCCTCATTGCAACCGGATCATATACTGGCAAAATCAGGAAGAAAATTCTTAGTCGCTGCGGGTAAATGCCGGTATTGCTTCTGCTCCGGGTTGTTCTATGGGTGATGGCCGAAATTTCTATTGACTAACCTGAGATAATCAATACGATTAAAATGGGAGTTGTAGCAGGGCAGATGATCGCTGGTCCGCTTGCGGGCTGGAGGAAAGTCCGAGCTCCACAGGGCAGGATGGTCGCTAACGGCGACTGGGGGCAACCCTAAGGAAAGTGCCACAGAAAAGATACCGCCTGCACGTTGCAGGTAAGGGTGAAAAGGCGAGGTAAGAGCTCACCAGTTTCCCGGGTGACCGGGAAAGCTTGGTAAACCCCATCCGGAGCAAGACCGAATAGGAAAGCGTCAAGGATTGCCCGTCCGTGCTTTCGGGTAGGTCGCTCGAGGCGTCAGGCAACTGTCGTCCCAGATGAATGATCATCGCCCCCTTCCGGGTGACCGGGATGGGGAACAGAACTCGGCTTATGACCTGCTGCGGCTCCTTTTTTTACAGGAATCATCAATAAAGTGGAATAGTAATAAATATAAAAATATCAGGCGGGTAGCAGATGATTGAATTTTGTAAAATGAGCGGCAGCGGCAATGACTTTATTCTGATTGACAACCGGGGGTTGGATTTGCCTGTCCGCGATCTCAATGGGTTCATCAACCGCGTCTGCGCCCGCAAAGGCGCCGTGGGGGCCGACGGTCTGATTCTGATTGAAAAATCGGAAACCCGGGATTTTCGCTGGCGATTCTTCAACGCCGACGGTTCGGAAGTGGCTATGTGCGGCAACGGCGGCCGCTGTGCCGCCCGGTTTGCCTTCCTCAAGGGTATCGCGCCAAAGAAGATGTCCTTTGAAACCCTGGCGGGTGTCATCGACGCGGAAGTGGACGGGGACACGGTCAAGCTGAGATTGACCGATCCCACCGAGCTTAAGACGAACCAGAAAATCACGATCGATGATATCCCCTTCGACGTCAACAGCGTCAACACGGGTGTGCCCCATGTTGTTCATTTCACCAGTTATCTCGATGAGTTCGACGTAATACATATCGGCCGGTCGATCCGTTACCACAAGGAATACAAGCCGGCCGGCACCAATGCCAATTTCGTGGAGGTTGTCGATGACAAGACGATCCGTATTCGCACCTACGAGCGTGGTGTGGAGGATGAAACCCTGGCCTGTGGTACCGGCTCGGTGGCGGCGGCCCTGATCGCGGCAGAAAAGAACATGGTCGAGTCCCCGGTCAGCGTCATCGTGAAAAGCGGCGAGACCCTGCGGATCCATTTCGAGAAAACGGGAACAGGGTTCGCGCAGATTTATCTTGAGGGAAAAGCGAACGTCGTTTATGAAGGCAGGCTTTGGGAAGAGGCCTATGCCTGATCGGTTCGTTCCAAACACCGATGCTCAGATCAGAAAATTCATCCGGGCATCTGATTAAATCGCCATCTTTGTCATTTCGACCGCAGGGAGAAATCTTATTGCTTCGCATGTCACACGGGGCTTAACCCGCGGTTCATTTGCAGGGTGTGACTTTCTGCAAATGGATCCTGAATCAAGTTCAGGATGACCAGTTAAGGAATATCTGGTTATTAAGATTTCTCCTATCTGCTCGAAATGAACTGTATTTTTGTAATTTTATGATTAGGTGATAAATAAATTCAGGAGGTTAGCATTGCAGGCAGCGGAAAGACTTTCGAAAATTCCCCCTTATCTTTTTATGGAGCTCCGGAAGAAAATCAACAAAGCCAAAGCCGACGGTGTGGATGTCATCAGTCTGGCCATCGGCGATCCCGTGGAGGCGACCCCGGATTCAATCATTGATGAGCTTTGCCGGACCGCCCGCAATCCCGAAAACCATCGTTATCCCACGGACGAGGAGAAGGGCATGCTGGCCTTCCGCCGCGAAGTCGCCCGCTGGTATGATGTACGCTATGGCGTCACCCTCGATCCGGAAACGGAAATTCTGGGACTGATCGGGTCCAAGGAAGGATGCCACCACTTTGTCCTCGCCCGTGTCAATCCCGGCGAGACGGTCCTCATGACCGATCCAGGTTATCCGGCCTACCGGTCAAGCATCCTCATGGGGGGCGGTGAACCTTACAACGTGCCGATCCTGCCGGAGAACAATTATCTACCGGTTTTTGCCAATATTCCCACCGATGTGGCGAAAAAAGGAACGGCCATGTTCCTGAATTATCCGAACAATCCGACCGGAGCCTGTGCCACCCGGCCGTTTTTGAACGATCTGGTTGCCTTCGCGAAACAGTACGATATCGCCGTCTGCTACGACAACCCATACAGTGAGGTCCTCTTTAACGGTCAGGAGCGGATCAGCTTCCTCATGGCCGAGGGGGCAAAAGACGTCGGCGTTGAACTCAGCTCCCTGTCCAAGCCCTTCAACATGTGCGGCTGGCGCCTGGGTATGGCCAGCGGCAACCGGGACCTCATCGCCGCCATCAGCAAGGTCAAGGAGAATACCGATTCGGGTATTTTCAACCCCATTCAGTATGCCGGGATCCATGCCCTGAAAAATGAGGCGGGCTCCGTCGATCACATGATCGCCGTTTACGGAAAGAGACGGGAGCGCGTCCTTGCGGCGCTGAAAAAGATCGGGATCGTCTTTGATCCGCCGAAGGGGACCTTCTACCTCTGGGTGCCTGTGCCGAAGGGGATGACGTCCCTGGAATTCACCAACCGCCTGTTCGACAAAACGGCGGTCGTCGTGGCGGCCGGGACGGCTTACGGGAAGTATGGCGAAGGGTTTGTCCGGTTCTCCCTGACGGTGCCGGATGCACGTCTCGAAGAGGCGATGCAGCGGATCGAAAAGGAATTCGCCGATTAAGACAGCAAGTTGCCCATACCGGGTATTGCACCCGGTATGGAATTATGATTTCAGGCTGTAGCCGAGGGACGGGTGTAAAGGCTCATTTTCCGCAGGCGCACGCTTTCCGGCGTCACCTCCACCAGTTCGTCATCGGCAATATATTCAATGCACTGATCCAGCGACAGCCGTCGGGGCGGCCGCAGGATTACCGTTGCATCCGATGTGGCGCTTCGCATGTTGGTCAGCTTTTTTTCCTTGACGATGTTCACGAAAAGATCCCCCGTCCGGTTTCGTTCCCCGACAATCATGCCGCCATAGACTTCTGTTCCCGGGTCGAGAAACAGCTCTCCCCGGTCCGCCATGGCATGACATGCGTAGCCCGTTATTTTTCCGGGACGATCGGCAACGAGGGCGCCGCTCTGGCGCTGCGGGATGGGGCCGAACCACGGTTCGTAACCGGCATAGAGGGTGTTCATGACGCCGGATCCCTTCGTGTCCGTCATGAAATGACTGCGAAAACCGATCAGGCCGCGTGACGGAATGATGAATTCGAGATTCACCCGGCCGCTCCCCTTGTTGCTGAGATGGGTCATGCGGCCTTTCCGTTCCGAGAGTTTCATCGTGATGACGCCGACGTACTCTTCCGGCACATCCAGGAAGACCTGTTCCGTCGGCTCCATTTCGACGCCGTTTTGCTTGCGGGTAATGACCGTCGGTTTGGACACCATGAATTCATACCCTTCGCGGCGCATCGTCTCGATCAAAACCGCCATCTGCAGCTCACCCCGGCCGCAGACCTCAAAGGCGTCCTGCCGTTCCAGCAGTTTCAGCTTCAGGGAAACATTCTTCAGGGTTTCTTTCTCCAGACGGTTACGCAGATGCCGGGATGTCAGGAAACGGCCCTCCCGTCCCGCCAGGGGCCCATTGTTGACGTAGAAGATCATCGAGACCGTCGGCTCATCGATATAAATGCGGGGCAGCGGTTTCGGATTCTCCAGGGAGGTGACCGTGTCGCCGATCTTTACGTCCTCGACGCCGGCGAAGGCGAGAATATCTCCCGATTCGGCTACCGTGACGGCTTTTTTCTTCAAGCCCTGGAAGGTGTAAAGGGCGGAAAATTTAATCCCCGGCGTGTCCTGGTTGTGGCCGCAGAGCAGGTAAGGGCGGTTCATTTCCAGAGTACCGTTCATCAGGCGGCCGATGGCGATCTGCCCCACATAGGGATCGTAATCCAGGTTCGTAACCAGGAACTGGGGCTCTGTTTCATCGTCAGCCTCCGGTCCGGGAATGAAAGCAACGATCGTCTCAAAGAGCGCTTCAAAATTGGTTGCGGCGTCACCTAATTCCCGATGGGCGACGCCGATTTTCGCATTCGTGTAGAGGATAGGGAACTCAATCTGGTCTTCCGTCGCGTCCAGATCAATAAAAAGATCATAGACCTCGTCGATCACTTCTTTCACGCGGGCGTCCTGCCGGTCGATCTTGTTGATGACGAG
>CAZTYA010000163.1:0-5095 GCA_964617255.1 uncultured Syntrophales bacterium | reverse complement strand
AATGGTCGTCCCACCCGGAGAAGTAACCATGTCTTTAAGGGCAGCCGGATGCTTCTCGCCCTGGAGGCAAAGCGTGGCCGCGCCCAGCATGGTTTGAGCGGCCAACTTCACCGCCGTCTCGCGCGAAAGCCCCATCAACACCCCCGCGTCAGAAAGCGCTTCGATCATCATGAAGCCATAGGCGGGTCCGCTGCCGCTTAAACCGGTTACGGCATCCATGAGTTCTTCCGTCACAACAGTCGATATCCCCACGGCGTCGAAAATCTGGAGCGCCAGGGCGACGTCTTCTTCCTGGGCATATTTACCCGGCGCCAAGGCCGTGGCCCCGCAGCCGATAAGGGCGGGCATATTCGGCATGACCCGGATTACGCGTGCCTTTTTCTTCAGGGCTTCTTCGATGAAGGTCGTGGAAATGCCTGCGGCAATGGAAATGAGGAGTTGATTGTTCCCCAGGGTCCCGCGAATCTCCTCGAGCAAATCGCGCATATTCTGGGGTTTGACGCCCAGGATCACGATATCGGCCCCGGCTAGGGCCTCCCGGTTGTTTGCCGCCTGACGGACCCCATACTTCTGCTTGAGTTCGGACAGGCGTCCGGAAACTTTGTCATAAACGGTGATCGTCTTCGGCGCCATCAGTTTCCGGGCCAGGATGCCTTCCAAAAGCCCCCCGCCCATCTTGCCGACGCCAATGATGGCCATTTTTTTCTTCTGCAGCATACCCATTTCTCCCTTCTTTTCGAGAATGCACTGAGAAAATCCAATATTTTTCACATCATGTCAACCGGAAATCATTTGAAAAGGATGATCCTCATAGAATAATCGGCGGTTTTCCCTTCCGACCTTGTATTTTTTCGATCATCTGTGGTAGGCAGAAGCAATGGACGTCTGATCCCGGTTGTACTTGCCGGGGAAATACATCCGTATCTATAAGGAGGTCCCATGTTCGTCATCGGAAATCTGATCGCGGTGATCGCAAAATTACTTAATTTGGCTCTGACTATCTATATGTGGATCATCATTATCCGGGCACTCCTGTCCTGGGTCAATCCGGACCCCTACAATCCAATCGTCCGTTTTCTCTACCGGGTCACGGAACCGGTTCTCTCCTTTGTCAGACGAAAGCTTCCCTTCGGATCGTTCGGCATTGATTTTTCGCCTGTGATCGTCATTCTTGTAATCTGGCTTCTTCAGGAATTTCTGGTGCGCACTTTGTTAGAGTTAAGCGTTCGATTTAATTGATTTGTCTTACTCTCCGCCGGCCATGATGACATGTTATCCTTGAAAGAAACCAAAATCGGCGTGACCTTTTCCGTGCAAGTAATTCCGCGTGCATCAAAGTGCGAAATCGTCGGCGCGACCGGCGACGCCCTGAAGGTCAGATTGACGGCTCCCCCGGTCGAGGGCAAAGCCAATGAAGCATGCCTGCGGTTTCTTGCGGAGCAATTCAACCTGGCCCGCAACCGCCTGTCGATTGTCGGCGGACAGACATCCCGTAAAAAAGTTATCCAGGTCTCCGGCATGACATCAAATGAAATGGCCTTGCTTCTCTCAAGCGTTATCCCGGCGGGTAAACAGGCGCCGGAGTTATTCGATATGATCGTCAGGAAGGACATAGCCCCTTGAAGCATGCCGAACATGCCAAAGTCGCCAAAGCCGCCGGGATTGTCGGCATGGCCACGATGCTCAGCCGTATTTTCGGATTTATCCGGGACATGGTCGTGGCGGCTTTTTTCGGCGCCGGGGTTGCCACGGACGCCTTCTTCGTTGCCTTTCGCATACCCAATCTTTTAAGACGTCTTTTGGGTGAGGGATCCCTCACTGTTGCCTTTGTCCCGGTTTTTACGGAATACCTGACCAGGAAATCCCGGGAAGAAGCTTTCGAACTGGCCAACATCGTCTTTACAATCCTGTCGATCATTCTGGTGATCGTTTCCCTGTCCGGAGTCATCCTTTCACCACTGATCGTCTGGATCATGGCCCCCGGTTTCGCCAACCTGCCCTATCAGTTCGAGTTGGCCGTCTTTTTGAACCGGATCATGTTTCCCTACATCTTCTTTATTTCTCTTGTTGCCCTCTGCATGGGCATTCTCAATTCTTTGCGGCACTTTGCCGCCCCGGCCCTGTCGCCGGTCATCCTGAACATCTGTATGATTATGGCCGCCCTTTTGCTCCATTCGTTTTTCGCCGAACCCATTGTCGCCCTGGCCATTGGCGTGATGGCCGGCGGGGTGCTGCAACTGGCCATGCAGTGGCCGTTTCTGGTCAAAATGGGGGTCCGACTGAAACCGAACTTCAACTTCCGGCATCCGGGATTACGACAGATGGGCCGCCTTCTTGTCCCTACCCTGATCGGTTCTGCGGTCTATCAGTTGAATATTTTTATCGCCACCATCCTGGCTTCCCTGCTCCCCAAAGGAAGCGTTTCCTATCTTTACTACGCCGACCGGGTCGTGGAGTTGCCCTTGGGCGTCTTCGCCATTGCCGTCGGAACGGCCACCCTGCCCAGTTTATCCAAGCTGGCGGCCGAAGGGTCTCTTGACGAGCTAAAAAAAACCCTGTCCTTTTCACTGCGTCTGATTTTTTTCATCGCGGTCCCGGCAACGCTGGCCCTGATTCTCCTGCGTCTTCCCATCATCTCCGTGCTGTTTCAGCGGGGGGCTTTCGGTTCAGCCCAGGCGATTCTGACCGCCCAGGCCCTTTTTTACTATGCCCTGGGGCTCTGGGCCTTCTCCACAATCCAGGTGGTTAACATGGCTTTCTTTGCCCTTCAGGATCGCAAATCACCCCTGAAAGCCGCCTTTGTTGCCCTGTTTCTCAATGTTATCCTGAGCATCATTCTGATGGGTCCCCTCAAGCATGGCGGACTGGCCCTGGCCACATCGCTGTCCACCGCAGTCAACGTGCTCATGCTTTCCTTCATATTATGGAAAAAAATCGGCCCGTTTTTGGACCGTGAATTCTATCGGTCCCTGTTAAAAGTGCTTCTATCATCAGTCATCATGGGGATTGGCATTTACCTCGCCGGCTTTTCCCTTTCCTGGAACATTCATGCCCCCCTTGCCGCGAGATGTTTCTATCTGGCGGCCTGTATCTGCCTGGGCGTCATCGTCTTCTTTGCGGCATCGTTGATAATGAGGAACGCAGAATTGCTGTTTTTTATCGATCATCTGAAAAGGAAAATCTCCCGAAAATAAATTCTCTCCACTTGTCTTTCCGCTGTTCTTCGCTGCTCAGACAAAATCATTGACTTCACCTTTTCAAAGTGGTAGGGGAATATCTCCCTTGCGAAGGGGCAGGGATAGGAGCGTGCGCCATGCTGGATATCAAATTCATTCGGCAGCATACCGACTTAGTTCGTCAGAAACTCACCGAAAGAGGACAGGTCCTCAATCTGGATGAGTTCATCCGTCTCGAAGAACAGCGACGGAATATCCTGCAGGAAGTGGAAACCCTGCGGAACGAACGGAATACCGTCTCGAAACAGGTCGGAGAAAAAAAGAAACGCAAGGAAGACGCCACCGAGCTCATTGAAAGAATGGGGACTGTTTCCTCACGCATCAAGGAATTGGATGAGACCCTCGCACAAACGGAGGAAAAACTTAACCAGCTCGTGATGATGATTCCGAATATTCCCCATGAATCCGTTGTTTTCGGCCGGAGTTCGGAAGACAATCCGGTTGTCCGCACCTGGGGAGAAAAAAGGACCTTTCATTTCACGCCGAAACCGCATTGGGAAATCGGCGAAAATCTGAATATCCTCGATTTCGGCCGGGGAGCCAAAATCACCGGCGCCCGTTTCACCCTTTACCGGGGAGCGGGAGCGCTGCTGGAACGGGCGGTGCTCAATTTCATGCTCGATCTCCACACACAGGAGCATGGTTACATGGAGGTCTTGCCGCCGTTTATGGTCAATCGGGACAGCATGACGGCAACCGGACAGCTTCCCAAATTCGAGGAAGATCTCTTCCGGGTCGACAAGGTCGATTATTTTCTGATCCCCACGGCAGAAGTACCTGTCACCAACATCCACCGGGATGAAGTCTTGAGTGAGAAAGAGCTGCCGATTTATTATGTGGCCTATACCCCCTGTTTCCGCGCCGAGGCGGGGTCGTACGGGAAAGACACCCGTGGCCTGATCCGGCAGCACCAGTTCAACAAGGTCGAACTCGTCAAGTTTTCGACCCCGGAGGGATCGTATGACGAACTGGAGAAACTGACGGCGAACGCCGAGGAGGTTCTGAAGCGACTGAATATTCCCTTCCGGACGGTGAGTCTCTGCAGCGCCGATCTCGGTTTTTCTTCCGCCAAGACCTATGATCTGGAAGCATGGCTGCCGGGACAGGAAACCTATCGGGAAATATCATCCTGCAGCAATTTCGAGGACTTTCAGGCCCGTCGCGGCTCGATCCGTTTCCGCCGGGAAGAGGGGGGAAAAATCGATTTTGTGCATACGTTAAACGGCTCAGGCCTGGCGGTCGGCCGGACGGTGGTCGCGATTCTCGAAAACTACCAGGAAGAGGACGGCACCGTCACGATTCCCGAAGCCTTGCGACCCTACATGCACGGCATGGATCGGATTTGTTAACCGGCATGGAATATTAAGACGGAGGGATGGCCGAGTGGTCTATGGCGGCGGTCTTGAAAACCGTTGACCGAAAGGTTCGCGGGTTCGAATCCTGCTCCCTCCGCCATATATAACCACCGGGAATATATATCGTTTTCCGGATAGAGGAAAACAAGCGGAGAGATGGCTGAGTGGCCGAAAGCGATCGCCTGCTAAGCGATTGTACGCCCTATAAGGTGTACCGCGGGTTCAAATCCCGCTCTCTCCGCCATTTTTTAACATCACGCGCCCATGGCTCAGCTGGATAGAGCGCCAGACTACGAATCTGGATGTCGTAGGTTCGAATCCTACTGGGCGCGCCAATAAACAGAGGGTTGCCGTACAAGCGGCAGCCCTCTTATCTATTTAAACCATAAATTTTACCGCTCCTTTACCGCTTTGGGATTCATTAAAATTCCAGAACCCGTCTGTTCAGCTTCTTCGTCGCCAAGCTTCGGAGATCTGTCACTACCCTGATCGATGAACCCATTT
>CAZTYA010000162.1:0-5100 GCA_964617255.1 uncultured Syntrophales bacterium | reverse complement strand
TGTCCCGGCGTCCGGAAGAATTCTTCCGTAATATGTACAAACGGTCGGGGGAAGATGAACGGACTTCCTATCGCGTCCCCTTTTTTCAGCACCTGGAAGATCGCCCGGGCGAACCGTCGTGCGTCTTCACCGTAGTCGCCGTAGGTCTTTCCGGTGAGCTCGCCGCCGGGTCCGATGGCCGGTACATTCCGGAAATGGGCGGGGACTTCCCAGTACAGATGAATATCCGTAAAAATGGCCTGGCCGCCGCGGGCCGCCGTCATCTGGGAAAACTCGTAGATCAGCATCTGGGCGAATTGACGGACCTCTTTATCGGTCTTTCCCGTCAGGTAAGGCGCCAGAAATAAATTGACCGCATCCCAGCCTATAATACCGGCAAACTGGCCCTGAAGGATGGCACCGAAGCGCACCATGTGAGCCAGGAGTACTTCGGCATGCTTGGCCGGTTTGGCAATCGTCATGGAGTGAGAGAGATCGAGGCCGAACTTCTTGATGTACTCGAGGGACTGACAGCAACTGTAGGGACGGTCTACATACCCCAAGCTGTGAATGTGAATATCACCCATAATATGGGCGTCCCCGATATCCTGAGAAAAAACATCATAAAGGGCATATTCGCGCTTGATCCCTTCCGCGAAAACCAGATTCGTCCCCTCGGGACTGTGGGGCACATTGGCGTTTTCCTTGTTCTGGTGAAGAATCAACTGCCTCACATCATAGAGGGGAAAACCGATCCGGGCGTGCATCCTCCGCTGATCTTCCAGGCCCCGTTCGATCAGTTTCGCATCCACCATCTCTCGAATCAGATTGGTCGTCAGCAGGGCGATACCGGAAGCGATGATTTGGCGCTCCACTTCCCGGCTGATCCCTTCCGCCGTTTCCAAATCAATGCTCGTCTCGCGGATGAGTGCATCAACAATTTTTCGCCGGTCCCAGCGTGTGATGTCCTCGCCGGATGTCCTGACAAAGAGTGTAATATCAGTTGTTTCCTGTGGTTCCATGTATTGCTGCCGAAGCCCCTTTTTTTGCTCAGATGTTGGTGCGGGAAACGTCCTCCAAAACGGTGAGGGATTCTTCCGCCGCCTTGGACAACGCTTCGTCGTCATGATGATTGATGGAAAAGACACGAAAATGAACAACCCGGGCTGGAATAAAACGGTAAATATCCTTTAGGGGTTCAGGCGACGTTTTCCCCGTCGTGGGATTGAAGATGAAAATGCGTTTTTCGGACTCCGCCAAAGGATTCAGCGGCCGCGGATCCTGGGTGGCCAAGTCCACCCGGAACCGGATGTTCTTCAAACCGGACGACAGAAGAGCTCGGATCTGTTTTTCATAATCCGGGGCCGGGGCGAAACGGGTTCCCCGCTGGACCTGATCAACCGAAATTTCCGTCGAGAAGGCCATCTTCCATTTCACCTGCCGCTCATAGAGTTTCTTCCATTCCCGCCCCAGACGCCTTTTCCTGGCGTCACCGCCGTCGAGCAAATTCTTTGTTTCATGAAACAGCAGCCATTCGTCACAGCCCAGATAACGATCCATATTTTGGAGGGGATTTCCTGGAAGGATCAGGTTCATTGTATCGCGGAAAATCTCCTGAAGATGAAGATCGAGGGCGCGCGTCGTCCGGTGAAAATAGACATTCGTGTAAAGATTCAGCCGGGCGTTCAGAAAACGGTTCAGGGCCGAGATGCCTGCCAGATGCAGAGTCAGGCCGTTGGACGAATAAAAGGTGTAGTGCAGAAGACGCTTCGTATCGACCAAATCCAGGGAAAAACCCGTCATGTAGGCGTCCCGCTGGACATAGTCGAGATTATCCACCGTGTAGATTCCCGTAAACAGCTGCCTGAGCAATTTCAGCCATTTCGGCCGCCCGCCCTCATCTTCCCGGGGTGCGTGGATCAGAAACGCCACCTGGTTGGGATCGAGCACCTCACCCGGATCAAACGGACCCGAGGGACTCCGGACTATCCTGCGGATCAGGGAGCCGAGTTTTCTGACGATGATGTGCTGACTGATATCCTCATGAGTCAGCCCATACTGACACAGGTAGTGATCATCGAAGAAATGGCCGTAGGGTCCATGGCCGACATCGTGGAGGAGTCCTGAAATCCGGAGCAGTTCTTCGACATAATGGGGTGATGGCGTGTCCCGGCAGACCTCTTTGAGGCTGTCGTATAATTTTATGCCAAACGCGCCGGCATTGTGCATCGTTCCCAGAGAATGCTGAAACCGGGTGTGTTCCGCCGAAGGATAGACCCAACGTGCGCTCTGGAGCTGGTAAATGCGCCGCAGACGCTGTACCCAGGGTGAATCGATCAGATCCTTCTCAGTCTTCTCGAATGCATCATCGGAAATCGGCACCGTGAAGAAGGTGTAATCGTAAATCGGATCGGCGATCAACGCGATGCCCTTGTATATATTTGGATATTCACTCTGCTTGGTTTTCATGACCTTCCCCGGATGGAATCAATGAACCGTAATATTGGTGATATGTATTTTTCTACACGATAATCTTTTTTATATTTATTTGACTTCCGTTCGAGGGTCAAGGATTTTCCCTGCCTGACTTACTACCTTTACTGGATTTATTTACGCCCCTGATGTATAAAAAAACGTTTTTTTGTCTGGCCTTCCACAGCGTTTTGCAGGAATTCACTTTGCATCAGACAGGAGCATATCATGGGAACAAACAACGTTGTTTTTCTGGAAATGATTGAATGGTTCGACGAGTCGGGAAAGGAACTGGTCCATCGTATCCCGGAGGTGGGCTCCGGTGAAATCAAGTGGGGGGCGCAACTCGTTGTCCGGGAAAGTCAGGCTGCCGTGTTTTTCTACAACGGCAAGGCTTGCGACGCCCTGGGGCCCGGTCGTCACACCCTCAAAACAGCAAATATCCCTGTTTTGACCAAAATTCTCAGTGTCCCCTGGGGCATGACCAGTCCGCTACGGGCGGAGGTTTATATCGTCAGCACAAAGGTCTTTCTCAACCTGACCTGGGGCACCCGGGACCCGGTCGCTTTCCGGGACAGCGAACTCGGCCTGATCCGCCTGCGGGCTTTCGGCATGTTCAACATCCGGGTCCTGCAACCGGTCCTGTTCATCAACAACCTTGTCGGCACCCAGGGTGTTTATACCCAGAAAGACATCGAGGAGTATCTGAACCGGGTCATCGTGTCCCGCTTCAATGACCTCATGGGAGATAAAATCGATACCATTTTCAGTCTTCCCAGTCGTTACAACGATCTTTCAGAAGAGCTGAAGCAAGTCCTTTACACCGATTTTGCCCATTTCGGCCTTGGCATTTCCGATCTGTTTATCCAGTCCATCACCCCGCCGCCGGAGGTGCAAAAGGCCATCGATGATAAAAGCCGCCTGAATGTGTTCGACGATCTGAACCAGTTGCTCAAGATGAAGGCTGCCATGGCCATCGAAGGGGCTGCCCAGAATCAGGGCGAAGCGGGCGCCGGCCTGGGCTTGGGCATGGGGTTCATGATGCCCGCTCTGTTTTCCGATGCTTTCAAGGGCGCCGGCGGCGCCTCCCAATCTCCTCCCGGGATGGTTTGCCCCGACTGTCGGCAAACGATACAGGCCGATGCCAAGTTCTGTCCCTTGTGCGGGCATCAGATCCTGGTTTTTCAGCAATGTCCCCACTGCGGCAAAAACCTGCCGGCAAACGCCAAATTCTGCCTCCAGTGCGGGAAACCCGTTTCGGAGAAACCCCAGCCGATCCACTGCAGCCATTGCGGGTCGGAAAATCTCTGCCATGCGATATTCTGTAATCAGTGTGGCGAAAAGCTCAGATAGGCGCTGTCAATTTTTAGCCGGCTCCTGTGCAGTACAGACAAGAGATCTATGATCTGCGCAGCGAAGTGACTTTTCTCCGCTCAGGGAGAGATAATCGGTTTGTCCTGGCGAGAGGATAGGGGCTTTCTCGTGGAATCTTTTTTGCCGGCCTTCCCGCAGACGATCCGGGCCAACTTGCCGCTGACGCTTTCAGGGGAAACAGGACGGAAGGTCTTCTCAAATTCTGGGTAAGACTCGATAACCTGGTCGTCCGGACTGAGGCGGCTATGTTTTGAAATGCGCAGTTGCGAGCTGGAACATTTGAATTCCCACCATTCCAGGGTATAGCCGTTCCTATCACCCTTTGACTCTGTATGATCCGCAGCCGGGGAATGTTCCGCCTCCAGGTCATCGAATTCGATCCGTACCCGGACAAGTTTACGGTTTCCTTCCTGCGTTTTCAAATGTTTCCGGTCGTAGAAATATTTCCGGTTGTCCTGTGAGCGCCAGAAGAAAGCCCAGCGATCATCCCGAGCGACCTCCCTTTCCACAATCTTTACGTAACGGCACGCGTCGGTGTGACTTAAATGACAGGCTTTTTGAAAATCCTTCAAGGCTTCCGCTTTTTTCCCCGCCTCCAGAAACAGCTTTCCCCGGCTGAAATGAAGGTCCCGGTCATCGCTTTGCAGCGACAGGGCCGTCGAGAGATCTTCGAGGGCGCTGTCCCATTTTTTATTCTCCCCGAAAAACATGCCACGCTGCACATAAAATACCGAAACAGCGGGCCTCTTTTTGATCAGGGCGCTGAAATCCGCAATAAGGATGCGCGTGTTGTTGTTTCTGACCTTTTTCAGTGCAGAAATAAACGGCGGCATTTGATCAGAAGGAGCAAACGTCAATGCCTGCATGTAATTCTCCGCAGCCGCCTCGGGTTTTCCCATCTGTTCCTGGATGAGTCCCTTCTCATAGAAGAAATAATAGTTATTCGGTTCGATCAGAATAGCCTGATCAATATCCTTCATGGCTTGATCAAACTGTTTGAGTTTCCACCGCACATTTCCCCTTTCCTGATAAAAAGCCGCATTGGCGGGACTGAGCCTGAGAGCCTGGTCAAAATCTGCAACCGCGGCCTCCAGATTCCGGTGGGGACAGGCATCTGCAGACAGAAGCACCCCCCGCATGTAAAAAAAGATGGCGTAATTCGGATTCAGGGCAATCGCCTGATCGAAGTCGTTTAAGGCAAGTCCGCATTGGGCAGTCGTGCCGGACAAAGGATCTCTGACCGGTGGCGGCTCCGTCACCGGTTGAGGGGCCGTT
>CAZTYA010000161.1:0-5101 GCA_964617255.1 uncultured Syntrophales bacterium | reverse complement strand
CTTCCCGTAGTCCAGAAACTTCATCGTCCGGTGCCCCAAACTGCAGCCGGTTACAGACTGAATGGCATCGGTGGCGCAGCGGTCCATCTCTACGTAAACGATCAGGTCCCTGGCATGCCCTTCTTCCTGAGCGCCCAGCCCGATCAGCTCCATACCCAGCATGGCCATTTTCACGCCCAGGACCTGGCCCGGACAAAGGTGACCATGTATTTTTACGGATCTTTCCAACAGCAAGTTAAAATTCATCATCTTATCCTTATTATTCAAAAGCCCATGCGGGCGTCAAAGGTGTAATCTCGTCACAGACGGCTAAACCGCCGCATGCCGAAGGCGCTTTGCCTGATGCATCTTCTGTTATTCTCAAAACTTAACCGTCGAGCTTCTAACACCTAACCTCCGGATCGTCAAGGTCGTTTTCCTGAATTTTTTTGCTCCTTTTTCTCGCACTTCATGCTATAACCCATGCGGAAAATCGGGACTGGATATGACCCTCCGCGGCCGGTACGTTGGTCCGACTGCAATCGACACCTTCCGGAGGTTTTTTCTTCAGCGGTCAACATGTTTATTGGGAACGCATATACGCGCATCTGTCCATCCCTGATTATATTTTATAAAAGGATTTCTTGTTTCAATGACAGCAGAAAAAACTCATCCCGTCACGTCTCTGGAAGAAGGAGAGGAAGGCATCATCCATGCGATCAGCGGCGGCGGCTCTCTCGTGAGCAGGCTCGCAGGCATGGGCATCGCGCCGGCGGTCCGGATCAAGATTCTGCGCAACAGCTCGAATCTATTTATCATTCAAGTTGCAGAAACGCGCATTGCTCTGGGCAAAGGCGAAGCGGCCCAGATCATCGTACAGAAGGTTGCTCCGCAATCCCGAGAAATCCCACCGGAAAGCGACCTGTTGCTGCTGGCGCTGGCCGGACAACCCAATGTCGGCAAATCTACCGTGTTTAACATCCTGACAGGACTTTCACAACATGTGGGCAACTGGCCGGGCAAAACCGTGGAAAAGAAGGAAGGCGTCCACATATCAGGTGAAACCAAAGCCCGCATCGTTGATCTCCCCGGCACCTACAGCCTGACTTCGTTTTCGGATGAAGAGAGGGTTTCTCGTGATTACGTCCTGCAGGAACATCCGGACGCGATCATCCTGCTGATGAACGCCGCGGCAATGGAAAGAAGCCTCTATCTGCTATCAGAACTGCTGCTTCTGGGCCCGCCGATCATTGCGGCCGTCAATATGATCGACGTCGCCGAAAACCAGGGAATCCAGATTGATATTGATACATTGGAAAAAGAACTGGGTATTCCCGTCGTTCCTATGATCGCAACGAAAAACAAGGGTATCGACAAACTTTTTTCCCGTGCCATCGATCTTGTAAAGGGGAAAACCGCATACCGTCCCCGCGTACCCCAGGTTTCTGAGGACCACCAGGATGTTTTTACCAAACTGACCGATCTGGTTACACCCTACGTCCCACTCCCCTATCCGGTCACATGGACTGCGACTAAAATCATGGAGGGAGATCCGGAAATTCTGGAGATGATGAGCAAGCAGATCCCCCCGACAGTATGGAGCAATGTTCAACTTGAACTTTCCGCGCATGAAGATTCTCTCCGGGCCGTCGTGGGGGGGCGGTATGACTGGATCGAAAATATCACACGGGCTGCCGTATCACGTTTCAAAATGGGAGAGGTCGTCATGACCGATCGCATCGACCATATCCTGACCCGGCCCATCTTCGGCATTCCCATTCTTCTGGCTATCCTCGGACTGGTGTTTTTTCTCACCTATACGGTCGGTTCACCGCTTCAGGCCCTCATGGAAAAAGGCATACACGTTTTAAGCGGTTTTCTTGAACCGCTGATGACATCCTTTCCCGAGTGGAGCCGTCGTCTGATTCTCGACGGCATGATCGGCGGCGCCGGATATGTGGTCACGTTCTTACCCATTCTCCTGATCTTTTTCGCCGTCATGGCTTTTCTGGAGGATGTCGGTTACATGGCCCGGGCCGCTTTTGTCATGGACCGGTTCATGCATCTGATCGGCCTGCACGGGAAAAGTTTCATCCCCATGTGCCTCGGCTTCGGTTGCAATGTGCCCGCCGTCCTCGGGAGCCGCATTATTGAATCCAAAAAAGCGCGCCTGCTGACGATATTTCTCGCCCCCTTCATCCCCTGCACAGGCAGAATCGCCGTGCTTATTTTCATGGCATCGGCGATCTTCGCGGATAAAGCCCCCCTGGTCTCCTGGTCTCTGATGGCCATGAATATGATCGTTTTGGGCCTGACGGGAATTTTCATCAAAGCGACCATTTTTAAAGAGGAATCCATGCTGTTCATCATGGAACTCCCCCTCTACCATAAACCCGATTTCAAGACGATCGCCATGGCGGTGTGGTCAAGCATGGTCGCTTTCATCAAAAAAGCGGGCACAATCATTTTAGCCATGTCCATGGTCGTCTGGGTCTTTTCTTATCTACCATCCGGCAATGTGGAAACCAGTCTGCTGGCCATGGCCGGACGCTGGATCGAACCGCTGGGCATCCCTTTAGGGCTGGATTGGAAAATGATTACCGCCCTTTTCTCCAGCCTCGTGGCCAAGGAGAATTCCATTGCCACCCTGGGTGTCCTCTATGGTTTAGGCGAAGAAGGGATCCGCCCCCTGCTCAGCCAATTCATGCCGCCTGCCTCAACGCTCTCGTTTTTGGTGGTTCAGATGCTTTTTCTGCCCTGCGTGGCTACAATCGGTGTGATGAAACAGGAGATGGGCAACTGGAAGTGGTTTCTCTCCGCATTGGGTATGACACTGGCCCTGTCTTACTCAGGCGGGATCATTGCCTACCGCGTGGCACTCTGGTTGGGATTATAATCCTGATTGCCGTTCAAGGTCAGGGTCGGCGCATTCTTTTCCGGATGGACAGGCGTGGGACAAGGCAACCGCAGCGGTCGCGGTTGAATCCGGTGTGATGGGTTTTTCAACAGGGCCTTTTGGTTCGCGAAATAAGCATCGATGATTTTGCGGGCAATGGGCGCGGCAGCGGAGCCGCCGTGCCCGGCATTCTCCGCGATGACGGAAACGGCAATTTCCGGACTGTTGTAAGGTGCGAAACAGACAAACAGGGCATGATCCCGGTGGGCGCCCGACAAGATTTTCGCCCGGCGGGCGCGTTCATCCATAGGTAAACCCACGACCTGAGATGTCCCGGTTTTGCCACAAACGTCTTTCTCTGCTCTACGCAAAGCATAGCCTGTGCCACCGCTTTCGTTGACCACACCCCAAAGGGCGTAATCCAGGATCTTCAAGTTTTTCGGACTGATGGGAATGCGACCTTTTCTTTCAGGAGCCGATTTCCAAACCACCTGACCGTCGGGATTTTCGATCCGGCTCACGAGACGCGGACGATAAAGAACCCCGCCGTTGGCCAGGGCCGAATAAAAGCTTACCAGTTGCAACGGTGTGACAAGATTAAAACCCTGACCAATGGAAACGGATATGGTTTCCCCGGCCTGCCAGGTTTGTCTTTTTCTGGCCAGCTTCCATTCCCGCGTCGGGACAATCCCCCCTTTTTCGCGAGCCAGGGGCAACCCCGTCAGGCTACCGAAACCGAAGGCCTTGGCATAGTAGGCGATCTTATCGACGCCCAACTGTTTTCCCAGATTATAAAAATAGACATCGCAGGATTCGACAATGGCACGGTGCAGATTAACCCGCCCATGCCCTTTTTTCTGCCAGCAGCGAAACATCCGGTTGCCAAGATGGAAGGTACCGTCACAATAAACGGATGTCTCCGGCGTAATGATCTCTTCCTCCAACGCCGCCGCCGCGACGACAAGCTTGTAGGTCGATCCCGGCGGATATTGACCCGAAATGGCACGATCTTCCATGGGGTGAAACGGATTGGACGAAATTTTTTTCCACTCCTGGTGGGAAATACCGCCGTTAAACAGGTTCGGATCGAAGGAGGGTGAACTGACCAGAGCCAGGATCTCTCCCGTTCGGGTGTCCATGACAACGGCGGCCCCCGGTCTCCCCTCGAAAGCATCCCAGGCCGTTTGCTGAAGGGCGGCGTCGATGGTCAAATGGAGGCTGTACCCCTGAGTCGGCTCGATCTTTCTTAAACTCCTGATTTTCTTGCCATGGGCATTGACTTCCACCTCGTCCGCGCCGCTCTGGCCCTTCAGATAGGCATCAAAGAATCTCTCTATGCCGTACTTCCCGATGATATCCCCCGCTTCATAGTCCTTCGGACCGTGCTTTTCAAGTTCCGCGCTGCTGATTTCACCGACATACCCAATCAGGTGGGCCATCATTTCGCCGTACAGATATTGACGGGTCGGCACAACATCAATGCTGACACCTGGAAGATCGAGGGACCTCGTTTCGATCAGGGCAAGCTTTTTGACATCTACATTTTTGTCGAGGCGTACGGGTGCAAAGGATTTATTTTCGTACAGACGATTGAAATCCTCGGCAAGCGGGAGAGATTGTTCCTGATAGAGCGATTTCAATTTTCCCGCAACCACTTTCAGGTCCCGGTTTTTGTCCGGGATAAACACGATGTCGAAAGAAGGCTGATTGTCAACAAGAACATTGCCATGGCGATCCATAATCAATCCCCGCAGGGGCCTGATTTTACAGATCCGGATGCTATTGGTTTCCGATCGCTGGGTCATTTCCTCGCCCTTGATGACTTGAAGATGCCACATTCTCAAGATCAGAATCGAAAGGGCGATGCAGACGATGACAAAGATCTGATTAAATCTTTGCCGGTATGCGCCGGAATCATGTCCGTTAATTCGGCTGGGCCGTTTTTGCATGCACCAACACCTCAAATTTACGGAATAAAATGAAGAAAAAGGGACTGACCACCCCCAGAATGATCACCTGCGGAGAAACCGCCAGCAGGGTCGGATAAATGGATGAAACACCCAGCACATACCGGTTGATAGTCAAGAGTAAGATGCCTTCCAGCAAAGCGCAAAAAACAACGAAAATCATAATAAAATAAGGCTGTTCAATGTATACACGTGTGGATACGATCGTGGAAACGCAGAACAATATAAAGTAAACGAACATGAACAGGCCCGTCACCGT
>CAZTYA010000160.1:0-5130 GCA_964617255.1 uncultured Syntrophales bacterium | reverse complement strand
CGGGAACTAGCAGGGCATCCGAAGTTTTTTCTCTTCGATGCCGGCGTTTTCCGTTCGTTGCGCCCTGCGGGGCCGCTGGACAGATCGGAAGAGATAGAAGGGCAGGCGCTGGAAGGTCTCGTTGCCCAGCATCTGCGGGCCTGGATTGCCTACTCCGGTATGGAAAGGGAATTATATTACTGGCGCACCCGTTCAGGTGTGGAGGTGGACTTCATCGTCTACGGACAGGACGGCATCTGGGCCATCGAGGTGAAGAACACAGGACAAATTAGACCTGCGGATTTGCGGGGCCTTCTCTCGTTTCGGGAAGAGTACCCGGAAGCCCATACGATTTTCCTGTATAGGGGTGCGGACCGCCTGCTCAGAAACGGCATCTTGTGTCTGGCGTGTGATCAATTCTTAATGTCTTTGCGGCCAGATCGCTCCCTTGAGGCGCCCGGCGGCGGTACGTGACCTTTATGCTTCGTGCCTGTTGGAGGTGTCTCCGCGTTTAAGCCTCCGAAGGCAACATCTCCAAGACGGCGGAGGCCATCGGCCTGGAGCGGAGCAACCTGCACCGGAAGATCAAGGCCTACGGGCTGGAAACGAAGGGGGATTGATACGGTCGGATATTCATTAATATCAGTATATTACATGGTGTGCCGCCGAAAAAACCTGCATGGATGTCCCCGAGTTTCCCGAGTTTTGAGTTTCCCCAAGAATCTTGTCCCTCAGGTATCAGTTTTCTCTAAGATTTCTCCCTGTGGTCGAAGTGAAAAAAACGACTTAAGAATCTTTACTTTGCCGGTGCATTAAATTCCTTCAGCTTTTCGCGGAGATAGGTTTCCGACCTGACCAGTTTTCCATCCGGCAATCTGATCAGATAGGATTTCCCTGTCACGAATGACTTGGATGCACACAGGCGGATAAAATCGTCCGCAGTCTGAACCCGACGGCCGACCTTATCGCGCTTCATTTTCAAGTGTTCCGCGGCGTCCTTGCCGTCATACTCGGAGCCGTTCCGGATGAATTTCGCGCCCGTTGAATGCTCGACCGAAGAGATCAGAAAGTCGATCTTATGCTTTTCCACAGGGTCCTGCGCCATGGCTGCTCCCGAAAAGAGTAACAAACCGGACAGGACCGCAGCGAGAATGTTTTTCATGCTTCGAGGGTGTTTCAATTTTTGACGTACCCTGCTGCAAAACCGGAAAGATGACGGGTGCCAGTGTTCTACGCCGTTTCATCCGACAAAACGCCGATGGTGATGGGCCGCCTCTTATTCGCCTTGCTATTCATGTAATTGCATACAGTGGTTAAGTGACATGCCACCGGTCCGTATAATATTCGCTTGTAAAAAGTGGCCGTCATCGACATGCTGAACTCTTTCAGGTAATTAGCCCCGTTTCGGCACTAAATTCCCCATAAAGTTAGCGTTCAGATCGAAGAGATCATGGTTACGGTTGTTATATCGGAGCGCCAGTGCTTTTAATAAAGAGGGAAATATTCTTTGGAGACGCCGTGGTGTTTAATCAGCCGTTCCTTGGCCCAATTCCAGAATCCCTCTAAACCATTTTAATAGACTGTTCCGGAAGAGAAAAGATTTTTACGGTCGATCTTCATGTGTCGATATCCGCAAAACATCAGGCTGTCGCAACTCCTTAATTTATAAATGTAAAAAACACTAAGTTAACTCACAAATTACCTAATACAAAGCAAGCAAATCAAAGGAACGCTTTGAGAAAAAAAGGCTTTCGTTGATGTGTGTATAAACAATCCCATGTCATTCCCCCGGTTTCGCGCGCACTATACCGAAGCGATTTTGTTCTTGTCAATGAAATATGTTGCGGTTTCGGGTGATAAATCTCACGTATCATTCGGTTTTTCGCTTCGCAGCTCCCGCAGGGGAAAACGGTTGAAGGGAAGGAAAGCAAGTCCCAGGATCAGGGTTATGCCGACGGAGAGGGCATGATAAACCACGGCGAAGCTCAGGGCGTCGGCCTTGGCGAGTCCGAAGAGCGTCAGGGCCAAAATGCAGGCGTAATGCCAGTTGCCCACAAAACCGGGTGCCGTCGGGACGGCGATCCCTACGATCAGGATGAACATGAGGACGAAGGCGGCCAGAGGCGACAGAGTGTAGCCGAAGGCGAGAAATAAGGCATAAATAACAAGCACATCGACAATCCAGACCAAAAGCGACAGCAAGAAAAGCCAGGCCAGTCTCTTCCAGTCGGTGATGACGGCAAAGCCGTCGATGAAATGACCGATCAAGCGGCTGAGCTTTCCGGCGTATCTTCTGCGCAGCGATGAGGGGAGCCATCTTTCCGCGCTCTTCAGTGCGTTTCGCCTGACGATGAGCAGGATGAAGCAGGTGACCACCACCAGCGTGATGATCGCGATCAGAGAAACGGACCGGACCAGCCAGGGAGGAAGCGGAATCGAGGGAAACACCAGAGCCGCCATGAGCAGCAGGGCAAACATATCCAGGATCCGTTCGACGAGAATGGTGGCCAGAGCCGCCGCCATCGGCACGTCCTTCTTCCGGGAAATCAGAAGGGGCCTCACCAGCTCGCCCAGGCGGGCGGGAATGGCGACTACGGCCAGGAAACCCACATTCGTAATCGAAAAGAGGGTGAATGGATCAACGTGTGCGATGGGTTTCAGGATGCCCCCCCAGCGGATCGCGCGCAGCACCTGCATCAAAAGCATCATTGCCAGAGACAACAGGACATAGGACGGCCGGATGCCGTGAATCGCTTCGGCGACGGCTTGAAACTGCAGTCCGCGTAAAGAAAGGTAGACCAGAACAGCACTCAGGACGATACCCAGGATTATCTTCTTCATACCTGGCGAACCTGTTCCTCAACCCGCGGATGCATCCCGGGAGAAATAACCGATGATTTGTGCATGACTTCCGGTTTCTCCATGTGCGTGTTCATCTTCACCACGGCCTGTGCGGTGCTCTTTTTCACTTGTCGAACAGGAAAGATTGAAAAGCAATACATGGTGTAGTAAGTATTGGCAACTGGAAATTAAGCCATCATGCTTTTTATGCCCGGGCAACGCGCACAATGCCGGCGTCTTTTCACGCCCCTGACTGCACGTTCGGATATGGTTCAGAAACCGGATTCTACCGGATGAATATATTTCAGGGAGGAATTTATGGAGATTTTCTTGATCACCCTTCAGGCGGTTGTCACCCTGCTCGGTATCGGCGTCCTTGGCTTCTGGATTATCGGACATCACCGCGCATCGGGCGAAACCCTCGGGTTTCTTTCCGCCCTGTCCATCGATGTAGCCGTGCCGTGCCTGGTTCTGGCCAGCCTGATCATCGATTTTTCACCCCAGAAAAACCCCGACTGGTGGCATATGCCCCTGTGGTGGCTGGGCTTTCTCGTCGTGTCGCTTTCACTGTCCCTCCTGTGCTCCCTGCTCGCCCGGCGGGAATACCGGGGGGAATTCGCCATGGGTCTTTTCTTTCAGAACGGCCTTTTCTTCCCTCTGATCATCGTGACAGGACTGTTCGGTACACAGAACCCCTATTTCGTGCCCCTGTTTCTTCTGGTCTTTCTTCATCCGACGCTGATGTTCAGTACCTATCAATTCTTCTTCCCCCGGAAAGAGCAGGCTCAGGTTTTCAGCATGGCCCGGTTTTTCAATCCGGTGCTTGTTTCGACCATCGTCGGCATGGCCATCGCCCTGATCGGCATGCAGGCCTATGTACCCCACTTCGTCAAAACCATTTTCATCATGGTCGGCGCCATGGCTTCCCCTCTGTTCATGCTGATCCTGGGCGGCAATCTTTACCACGACATGATGTTGGAGGCGGGAGGGAAGAGAGCTTTTTACTACGGAGAGGTGATTAAGTTTTCTCTGGCCAAAAATTTTGTCTTCCCCCTGGTTGCCCTTGGGATCTTGATCCTCGTCAAACCGGCTTTTCCCGTGGCCCTGATCCTTATGCTGGAGGCCGCGGTGCCGCCTGTGACGGCGATACCCATCTTTGCCGAACGTTCAGGTGGAAACCGGGCCCTGGCCAGTCAATTTATTATCGGGAGTTTCCTGCTTTCCCTGATATCCATTCCCATTGTTCTCTACCTCTTCAGCCTGTTCTTCCCGTTCCCGGGGTAGGGAAAGACAAGAAAAGAAAGGACGGCTAAGCAGTCCAGAAACGGGGCATGAGAGTCCGTGGAAGGGATTAGTTGACTTCCAGGCGCATCAGTTGCGCCATTTTAACGGCCGGCCGGTCATCTATGCGGCGTCCGTCATGGTAGAAGGAGACCAGTTCCAGCTTGCCGTGAAGGGCCGCCGGGATGGCTACGTCGTCGGGGGTGATCGTGGCCCGTCCCAGGGATTTCCGGGTGGGCCATTCCATGGAGGCGTAACTCAGATAAACCAGTTTGGAGCAGTAAACCCGGTTGCGGGTTTCGACTTCGAAATTGAAGTCGTAAGGTTTTCCCACCTGGTGCAGCGCCCGGATGATCGTGCCGGCACGGTCCTCGCCGTTTTGATCCGGTTTGCGGAGAATGCCGATGCTGTCGATGTTCAGGAAATGTTCCAGGGTGTTCATCTCCACCCCGGACCGTAATGCCTCAACCACCGTTTTGCCTTTGCAAATTTCCTTATGATAACGGGTCACAATGGGATGGTTCCAGATCCCCATGTTTTTCAGTTCGGATTTCGTTCCGATCCAGAGCGCCGCGTGGCCCCAGTAACCGGGAATCAGTTTGTCCGTCAGCCGGAAAGGGGTCTTGTCCAGGAGGATATCTCCTGATTTCAGTATGTTGTGAATATCGAGCAGGACGTCTTTTCGCTGATAGAGCTTTCCCCGGCGGATTTCCACAAGACCGACGGTATTGCTGAAAACCATGCTGAGCAGATGCAACACCTCGCGCGCCACTTCGTCCCACCTCTCCTTGTTGATGGAAAAGAGGGTGAACGGGGTGACATGCGCGATGGGTTTCAGGATCATTTCCCAGCTGATCGATTGCAGTACCTGCCCCAGGCACAGCAGGATGACGGATAAAAAGATGTAAAGGGGCTGAACCTGACGAAGCGCTTCCGCCATACGCTGGAACGGAATCCCCTGCAGGGAAAGTGTGACAAGGATTGAACTCAGAACAAGACTGACGATGACCTTTTTCATGGTTCAGAGAA
>CAZTYA010000159.1:0-5153 GCA_964617255.1 uncultured Syntrophales bacterium | reverse complement strand
CTCATGGAAAGCTAATCTCAAATGCGGTGCGCTGATGTAGATAATGACTAATGGCGATATTGCAGTTTTTGCAGTTTGAGAATTTCCATGTCAATCTGCTGTATTTTCCGTTCCAATCTGTCGTACAGTTGCTGCTGCCTATCGAAGGGAGCTTCCTGGCGAATTGGTATACTGAGCTGCGCCATCTCTTGCTGGAGCTGCTGTATCTGCGCGTCCATATTCGTGATCTGCTTCTTCATGTTCCGGATTTCATCGTCCATAGCCGTGATTCTTGCGTGGATGTCCTTATTTGCAGAACTCTCAGCTGCAGTTGACTTGCTCGCAGCAGACACGAAAAGCGGAACTAAACTCATCAAAAGTACAACAAAGATCAGGATCCATGTTTTTCTCATATGCCTTCCCCTTTTTCATTTTTTACTGATTCTAATATACGGATTGGTGAAAATCCAGAATTTGCCTGCTTGTAATTCACAAGCAGCCGAAACAACAGGCTAAATGTTTGAAATGTCTGTATGGCCATGTTCCTCTCAAGAAATGTTTGATGGGGGAAAGAATAAGCTGATGGATATCAATCACGCTATAGCAGGGACAATCAACTTCGATGGAGGGATGACAAAAATTCACCGGCCAACCATAATATTGAGACCCGACTAATGCCCGCGGATTACTTCATGTCCGTGTTGTCCACGCAGCAAATTACATACATTGTTCATATGGTTTGCCAAAAAGCTACCGCTGCACGAGCAAGGGAAAGCCTCGCGTTGAATAGCCGCCTAGCGGAGTCTTGATTCAATGTAGGGTTTGAATCCTGCATAAACACTCAGCAATCGGCCGGCACATTCATCAAAATAAGGATATGTTCCCCAAATGGTCATCCGGTCCATGTTTTTACAGACGGCAATGAGACTAATCGTAGCCGCTTCACCGACATCGGGCGTTTTCTGGACGGCCAATCCGATACGTCCGTTGTAATCGGGATTGAAGGTTAAAATCATCCTGTCGTCGGAATGGCGAATTTTCATGAAGGAGTTCTCGGAAACAAATATTTCAGCAAAAATAAAAGCTTTCTTGCATTGTGCTTGGGTCGCGCAGGTTACTTTGGCTTCCTGTTTTGCTTTCTCGATGGCCTGTTTCATCTCATCTCGCCTTGTCGTTTTTCCCTGCGAAGCGCAACCTGCAATAAGACAGATGGCGCAAAGCACGAACAAAATCCCTGACATTTTTTTCATAATTATCTCCATCGCGGATTTTCCGTTAAGTTGAAGGGTTATGTCATTTTGAATAAGAGTGCGTCGAATTCTGTAATTTTGCCGTATATCACAAAATGGAGCTTGGTAGAAAACTAAATGGTGCCCCCGGCGCGAGTCGAACGCGCGGCACACGGATTAGGAATCCGTTGCTCTATCCTTCTGAGCTACGGGGGCGTGGAAAGCGTTGCTTTCTACCATGGTTAAAGGAAAGGTGTCAAGGCGTTAAACAATTCCCTTGACATAGGCGTGATCATCTGTTAGTCAAGCAAACCTTCGGGGGATCTTTTTTCTTAAAATAGTAGAGGTGGATATATGCTGTGTCAAACCGTTAAAGAAGGTATTGAATGTACGTTCATGACCAAGAGCGGCTGTTCGTTCACGGACGGCAGTTGTCGTACCATTATTGAAGGCTGTATCGGCTGCAATAAGGTCGTTGAATACCCAACCGGTCAGTACTGTAAAGTTTATGCCGATCCAGCCAGTCGTTGGATCGTCGGCAAATGCGCTATTGCATCTCATGTTACAAGGGAACTCAAGGAAAGCAAACATAATATCAACCCCATGAAGGCCTCAAAGCGTGCCGCAAGTAAAGGCGGCGGAAAGAAGAAATAGGCCGCGCCATCTCATATTACAACATGCAAAAAGGCCGTTGGAGATCATCCAACGGCCTTTTTCATTTACTTCTTTACCCGATCAGGTCTCGAATTCCTGTTAACACCCTTTTAATTTCCACAAGTCTTAGCTGATCCGACTTTCCCCTGCCGGGAGGTTCTTCCCGAGTTGACGTTGCCAGGTACTGTTTGGCGCCGCTGATGGTGAAGCGCTGCTCATAAAGCAGTTTCCGGATTAAAAGAAGCATCTCGACGTCTTTCTTGCGGTAAAGACGATGACCGGAGGTTGCGCGAACGGGTTTGAGTGTTTTGAATTCCGTCTCCCAAAAGCGAACCACATAAGGCTTGACCTGGAGAATCTTGCTGACTTCTCCAATCCGGAAATAAGCCTTATCGGGAAGAATGACATCCATGAAATCCTAAATCCTCATAAGTTGATTCGCTGCGCTGCATACCTCCGTGATTCCAGGCAAGGAATTAGGATATTCTTTTCTGAGTCTTAATCAGTCGTTCAGGGCGCGCCGTAAAACCTGACTGGATTTGAATGTAAGGACTCTTCTTGCCGAAATAGAAATCTCTTCACCGGTCTGCGGATTGCGGCCACGGCGTGATTTCTTTTCCTTGACGATGAAATTGCCGAATCCGGAGATTTTGATTTTCTCCCCTTTGGCCAGGCTGTCTTTCATCAATTCAAATACGGACTCGACAATCTTGGCGGAATCTTTCTTAGGAATTCCCAACTTCTCATACACATCCTGAATAATATCAATCTTGGTCATTATGCCCTCCTAACAGGATACTAATTGTTTTCCCCTCTGATTTTTGCGCCGGTAGCCGTGACAATACCGCTGACAATCGCCCGGTGAACCTCGCTCACTTCCTCGTCCTTCAACGTTTTGCCGGGAGAACGGTAAGAGAATCTGACCCCCAGGCTCTTCATCCCCTCCGGTATGCCGTCGCCAATATATATATCGAAAATATTGATTTTTTCAAGCAATTCCTCACCTGATTGACCACCCAGACGGATGATTTCCGCCGATTCGATTTCATTGCGAATCAGGAAAGCAACGTCACGGGTAATCGCCGGGTACTTCGAAACTTCACGATAATTGACCTGGCCGGTAAAGTGACAGCCAAGCACATCGATATCCAGTTCAAAAACCAAGGCCCTGTTCTTCAAGTCCATGGCCGCCTGAACATCGGGATGCAACTCTCCCAGAAATCCAACCGGGTGCTGATGTATGGACACGGAACAACTGCGACCCGGATGGAGGAACGGCTCTGTGTGCGCGGCGTCATAACTGACGCCGGATAACCGTAATGCATCGAAGAGGTCTTCCAGCACCCCTTTCATGTTGTAGAAATCCGCGGGCTTATCTTTCAGATGCCAGAAATCGTCGTAGGCCAGACCGGTCATCAGCCCTCCCAGACGTTCCTTCTCCAGGGGCTGCTCGCCCCGTCCACGATCAATGAAAATTTTACCCATCTCAAAGATTTTCAGGTTATGACACCCGGTATTGGCATTGCTCCTCATTGTATCCAGCAGGCTAAAGACCAGTGTCGTGCGCATGACAGCCTGATCGTCCGTCAGAGGATTCGCAATCCTGAGCATCTTCGACCGCTCGTCGTCAATCGGAATATTCAATATTTCACAGGCCTTGGGCGTAATAAAGCTGTAGTGGATCACTTCCGAAAAACCGCAGCCGTTTAAGATTTGGCGGATTTTTTCATCCAGAACCTGCTTGGTTTCCCGGATGATCGGTTTAACGGATACCTGGGGCAACTTCAGATCGATCTGGTCGTATCCGATCAGCCGAGCCACTTCTTCAATCAGATCGATTTCCCGGGAAATATCGACACGATAACTCGGTGGATTCACGAGATAACTGCCCAGGTCGTCTGTCATATTGACCGTCATGCCCAAATTGATCAGTGTATTGACAATTTTAGCCTCGTCAAGGTTGGAACCCAGGATGCTGTTCACCCGCCCAATACGCAACGGGATCGCCTGCGGAACGTCGATTTTGTTCGGGTATTCATCAATGATCCCCCGACAAATGCTTCCACCTGCTGTCTCCGCAATCAGTTGGGCCGCACGGTTGAGCGCCCGCACCACACCGTCGGGATCGATCCCCCGCTCAAACCGGAAGGCGGCGTCCGTTCCCATCCCCAGCCAACGAGCCGATTTCCGAATCGACGACGGCAGGAAATATGCACTTTCCAAAAGAACCATTTCGGTGTCGTCCTTGACCTCCGAATTGAGACCGCCCATAATGCCGCCGATCGCCACAGGCTTTTTCCCGTCACAGATCATCAGGGTATCCGCCCGCAGGGTTCTTTCCTTTTCATCCAGAGAAATAAAAGGTTCTCCGGCCCGCGAGCGCCTGACCACAATTCGCCCCTCTTCCAGGAAACGGTAATCGAAGGCATGCAAAGGCTGGCCGAACTCCATCATGACGAAGTTCGTCACATCGACAACATTATTAATCGACCGCAGCCCCACGGCTTCCAGACGCTGCTTCATCCAGTAGGGGGAGGGTCCGATTTTGATATCCTTCAGAATTCTTGCCGTATAGCGCGGGCAGAGATCGGGATCTTCAATCGTGACGGACGTGATAGTCCCAATTTCTTCCGGAATTTCCTTGACGGTGATTTCCGGATATTTGACGGAAGTGCCCGTCAACGCGGCAATCTCCCGTGCGATGCCGATCATGCTGAGGCAATCCGAGCGATTCGGCGTAATACCAATATCCAGAACCGTATCACCCAGGTCGAGGGCCTTGGCCAAGTCTTCACCCAACTTTAGTTCGGGTGAAAGAATCATGATGCCCGTGTTGTCTCCCCCGATACCCAGTTCCTCTTCAGAGCAGAGCATGCCTTCCGACAATTCTCCCCGGATCTGGGAACGTTTGATCGTATAGCCGCCGGGAATAGTCGCCCCCACTTTTGCCAGGGGCACAATATCTCCAACCTTGATGTTGGCAGCGCCGCAGACCACGGGGAAATCTTCTGCGCCCGTTGAAATTCGGCACAAAGAAAGCTTATCGGCATTGGGATGTTTGGCAATGGACAGAATTTTCGCCACAACGACCCCACTGAAAGCGGGATCTTTTCGTTCCAGAGCCTCGACTTCGAGACCCGCCATGGTCAATTTTGCAGCGAGTTCTTCCGGGGTCAGATTCAGCTCGATATAATCTTTAAGCCACTTGATGCTAACCTGCATACGCCGTCCGTTAATCCTTCAAAAACGAAATTTTTGAAGGGTTCGTTTATGAAATGTTAATCAGAATTG
>CAZTYA010000158.1:2652-5154 GCA_964617255.1 uncultured Syntrophales bacterium | reverse complement strand
TCGTCTCCCCGCCGGTTTTGATTTCCTGGGATAACGGCTGTTCTATCGGACCGCCCTTATCGGAAGCGGGAAGGTAAATATTGAAGGTAGCGCCATGGCCCGGTTCGCTGTAAACATTGATGAGTCCGCCGTGACCCTTGATGATCCCATAGGTGGACGCAAGCCCCAGGCCGGTTCCGCGCCGCATCTCCTTCGTGGTGAAAAAAGGCTCGAAGATGCGCTGACGCGTTTTCCCGTCCATACCGACACCCGTGTCCGTCACCGATAGTTTCGCATAGGGTCCCATCTCGATCTGGTAAGGCTTGACGTAGGTTTCGTCAAGCACGACATTGCCGGTTTCCAGATAAAGGGTGCCGCCTCCCGGCATGGCCTGCCAGGCATTGACAAAGAGATTAAGCAGGGCCTGCTCGATCTGTCCTTGATCCACCTCGACCGGCCAGAGACCCTCCTGGTATTTTTCCTGGATGCGAACTTCTTTCTTTGTCCGACCGAACATGGACGCCGCACGCCGAACCAGTTCGTTCATGTCTGTTGCCTTCACCTCATAGCGGCCCCTCCGGGCAAAACCGAGGAGCTGTTTCGTCAAATCGGCGCCGCTTAAAACCTGTTGTTCAATTGCCTTGAGGCGCTGGTAAAAGGGCTGGCCCGGTTCGGCGTTCAAAAGCATCAGCGACGTATAACCCTGAATGCCCATAAGCAAGTTATTGAAATCATGGGCTATCCCACCAGCCAAGGTGCCGATGGCTTCCATTTTCAGGGCCTGCTGAATCTGAATTTCGAGTTTTTT
This sequence comes from uncultured Syntrophales bacterium, assembly GCA_964617255.1. Lineage (GTDB taxonomy): Bacteria > Desulfobacterota > Syntrophia > Syntrophales > JAAYKM01 > JAAYKM01. Next base: position 4,367 of record CAZTYA010000158.1, on the reverse strand, counting down.
CTTTTCCTCTTCTTCCCGTTTGCGCTCACTGATATCGCGGACAACGGCAATGATGCAATCCTGCTTTCTTAGGGAAGTGCGTTTAAGACTGACCTCCAGCCAGACGTGTTCACCATCCTTCTTCTTGCCCCGCCAGACAAAGATCTGAGGCCCATCCGCTGCAGCTTTGCGAATATAATTTAACGCATTGTCGGCTGTGTAGGGCGGTTCTTCCACACTGAAATCGCCGAGGGTGAGCCCGCGAATTTCCGCCTTGGATCGATACCCGAAGATTTCCAACCCCTTGAGATTCGCATCCAGAATTTCGCCGCTTTTCATATCCTGCACGAAAATACCGTCGTGGACCGCTTCGAAAATCGTCCGGTAGTTGTTTTCGGATTCCCGGACAATTTCCTCCATCTCCTTGCGATCCGTTATATCCCGTCCCTCGGCCAGTAACATCTTCACACGCCCCCGGACATCCCGAATCGGTTTCAAGGAATAATCTATATGGTGAATCATGCCGACATGATCCCGGCAGGTGGTTTCAAAAGCGGAGATCTCGCCTTTTGCCCCCCGTTGAATGGATTCCCGGATGGCCTGTTGTTCCTTTTGACTGTGACCCCACCAGGGATTCTCCCAGAAGAGGTTCCCCATGATGCGGGCAGGCGTTAACCCGACAAAGGCGGCGGAGGCGTCATTCACTTCCACCTGCCTTCCTTTCAGATCGATCAACCCCAGCAGATTGACCGCCTGAGTAAAGATGGCCCTGAACTTCTCTTCCCGATCTCTCAGGGCTTCTTCCGCGTTTCGGCGCTTCGTCACGTCGGTCACAATTTCAACCGCGCCAAGCAGGGTTTTCCTTTCACTGAACACCGGATAAACCCGGATCCGCCAGCGTCGCCCATAGGAAGAAAAATCCGCCAGTTCCTGGGGCTTCCCTGTTTGCAGCGCCTTTTGAACCAGACAGGTTGTGCAGGGTTCATTTCTCTTGTGTAACGCCTGATAACAGTACTGGCCGAAAGGCGATCCCGCGGTCAGGTTGAAGGTTTCGTGGACGGCGTTGTTGGACCAGTTGATTTTCAAATCCCGATCGACATAAATCACCAACTCCGACATGGTATCAAGAATCAGGGCTTTTTCTTCCTCTGAACGTCTTAAGCGTTCGCCATCGATCCGCCCCTTCTCGATTTCCGCCTCCAGCTTGGCGTTGGCCTCACGGAGTTCCGCCGTACGTTCCCGCACCTGTATATCGAGATTTTCGTTGATTTGGTTGAGCTGACTTTCCGTCTTCAGTCGCGCCGTAACATCCTGATACGTGGCGACGATCATTTTTTCCCGAAGATCATCCCCGATGCGGGATACGCTGATGTGGCAGACGATGTCTTTCCCGCTGCGGTGACGACAGGGGAATTGGTCGGCAAAGGTTCTTTGCTCCGCGAGAATGGGATAGAAACGTTGTCCGATCTCTTCATATTCCGCATCGGAGCGGTAGAGGAGACGGGTACTCTGACCGATCAGCGCCGGGCATGTCCATCCGAAAACGGATTCCACAGCATGGTTGGCGAAGACAATGACCCGTTCCCGAATACCCAGCACCGCATCGGGGACGGCGTCCAGGATCGAGGACAAAAGCATCTCCGGAGCCGGTGAACCGGTATCATTTGTCACTTCTTTTCTTTCACCCTCATCTCCGTCCATATTCAGATAAATCAACCAGGATGGCTTTTTTAACT
>CAZTYA010000158.1:0-2642 GCA_964617255.1 uncultured Syntrophales bacterium | reverse complement strand
TGTGCATATTTAAGATCAATTCAACCGGATTAGATTGCTTTTAACCTTCATATGTATCAAAGCCCAGGTGTTGCAAACACAGGCAAAACAGAATAACAAAACTTGATATTGACAGACCTTCACTAAACAAAAGGCCCGCATCCGGTTTGTAAATCATCACACAGCGGTTAAAAAGCCTGACCGAAAAGAAACAGCCCTTTTATCTTGCCTTCTTACCGCCAGGGGTTTTGCTTTTCAATAAGTCGCCCAAAGATCCGAGAGACGTTGCCGGCTTTTCCATATAATGCCGATAATCCTCACCTTCACCGGGGGCAACGCTTTCTTCTTTCTCGGTCCGAACGAGAGACAATGAAACACGCTTTTGGCCCCGGTCGATAGTTTCCACCTGGACATTTAACATCTGGCCGACGGCGACCACGTCACCCGGGTGATTGATCCGCTTACCCTTACCCAGCCTTGAGATGTGAAGCAGGCCGTCAATGCCGGGGGCCAAATTGACAAAGGCGCCGAAATTCGTCAGGCGGACAATACGCCCGGTATGCACGGAACCCTCGGAAAAGATTTGATCCACTGTATCCCAAGGATCGGGTAGACACTGCTTCAGGCTCAGACCGATCTGATTTTTATCCCAATCGAGCTTTATGATCTTGACATCCACCTCCTGACCGACGATCAGGACATCATGAATATTATCCACGCGGGACCAGCCGAGTTCCGACATGGGAATCAAGCCCTGAATACCATCCAGATCAACGAACGCACCGAATTTAACCAATGAAACAATTTTTCCCCTCAGAACCATGCCTTCTTTCAGGTTTCCTTTTATCTGTTCCCGGCGTTGCCGCTGTTCCTCTTCCAGGATCGCCCGGCTGGATAGAATCAGTTTGCGTCCCTTTTCGCCGTATTCTACGATCCGAAAAGTTATCTTTTTACCGATATATCCCTGAGGATCGTCTGTTTTCTGCAGGCCCATCTGGGAATAGGGGCAAAATCCCCTCGTATTCCCTGCCACTTTTATCTCATAACCGCCCTTGATCTCTTTTTCCACCAGCCCCTCAACGGGGATGCCATTCTGATAAGCTTCCTCTAAAAATGACTGTCCTGCCTCGCCGCCGCCGACTTTCGTGGTGAAGAGTTTTTCGTTGTGCCTGGACGAAAGGAAATAGGCGGAAATGCGATCTCCTTCCTTAACCGTCAGATTTCCCTCTTCATCCTGCAGTTCGCGCCGGTCCAGATAGCCTTCGCTTTTCCCGCCCAGGGCGAGAAAGATCCATTCGGGCGTAATCTTGACAATCACCGCCTCCACCTTCTGGCCCGGACGCAGGTAATCCCGTCCGACACCCGATTCTTCCAGTAACTCAGCAAAACTTTTTTCTTCGTTCTGATCGTTCAATTCGTTCATTTCATCTGTCATTTCTTATCTCACACTTCGCTTGTTTATTCGTATTCGTTCATTTTATGTGAACATATGTTGCTTTGCTTTTACTACAAATCCTCTTCCTTTTCGCTCAGCACGCGGGAAAAACAAAACACCAACAGGGCAATAATGAGCGTCCAGGATATAGCCATGAAAAGCCAACCAAACAGCGTCATTTGCCGTCACCCCCCCTGAATGTTTTTCTATGCCATATCCGGACGAGCACCGCCAATACCAGAAACAAGACCAGGAGGCCGATCCTGGTACCCAACACATAGGGGGCATCTTCAGCCTTGACATTCTCCATCATGATCGTCGATAAACCCTGCTGCACAAACCAGGTGCCGAGAATGACAAGGAGCAGCACCGGCGTCACATATTTTATAACCCATTTATAAATCCCGGGAATGTTAAGTTGTGCCCCATGGTGAATTTCCTTCCAGGCCCGGTCAATCCCGAAAGCCCAGGAAAAAAGTATGGCCTCGATGGTGCCGAACAAAACAAGGCAGAAGGTTCCCCCCCAAAAGTCGAGTTCGTCAACCACCCCATGTCCAAGGAAGAAAATTGCCGGCTGGCAGAGGACAAAGGCAGTCACCCCCATGATGGTGGCCGCCTTTTTGCGGTCGATCTGAAAATCATCCCGGACGAACGCCACGGCCGGTTCGATGAGAGATATGGACGAGGTCAAACCCGCAAGAAATAAAAGGAAAAACCATAGGAACGCAAACAGCGCCCCCAGAGATATTTTCGAAAAAATAAAAGGCATGGACACAAAACCCAGGTTGAAGGCCCCGCTGGAAGCGACTTCTTGCATGCCGGCCGGCCCGAAGAAGGCGAAGGCCAGGGGAATGATAATGCTGCCGCCCAGTATAACTTCGGTAAATTCATTGGTCGAAGCCGCGGTCAATCCCGAAAGGGCGATATCGTCGCCTCTTTTAAGATAACTGGCATAGGTCAGGATCACCCCGATCCCTACACTCAGAGTAAAAAATACCTGACCGGCGGCGGCCAACCACGTTTTCGCATCCAGCAGGGCGGAAAAATCCGGATTCCACAGGTATCCGAAACCGTTCAGGATATTCCATTCCGGCTTGTCCGGGTAAGGCGGATCGAGAGTCACCACCCTCACCAGCAGGATGATAGCCACCAGAAGCAACAGCGGCATGGCAACTTTACAGAGACGCTCGATGCCCTTGTTCACACCACGGAAGATGATGGCGAAATT
>CAZTYA010000157.1:0-5186 GCA_964617255.1 uncultured Syntrophales bacterium | reverse complement strand
GTTGTCGAAAATCTGGATAATCTGTTCGCAGATCTCCATGCCGTCATGGGCGATATCATCCAGCCGTCCCACGAAGGGGCTGACGTAGGCCGCGCCGGCTTTGGCCGCCATGAGCGCCTGCAGGGGCGAGAAAATCAGGGTCTGATTGACGGGAATGCCCTCTTCGGCGAGCATTTTGGTCGCTTTCAGGCCTTCCGTGGTCATGGGAATTTTAATCACCACCTGCTTGCCTAATTTGGCCAGTTTTTTGGCTTCCGAGACCATCCCTTTGGCTTCCAGGCTGATGACCTCAAGACTGACCGGACCTTCGACGATCTTAAGTATCTCTTTAACTACATCGTCGAACTTCCTGTTTTCTTTCGCAACCAGGGACGGATTCGTGGTCACGCCATCCACCATGCCCAGGCTGATTCCTTCCTTGATTTCCGCAATGTTGGCCGTATCGATAAAAAATTTCATATATCCTCCTGATTCGTTTGACTCTTATATTGTTCAAAACATTTCTGACTGCAAAAATGAACGGTTTCGCCGTCTTTCCGTACAACTTTTTTATAGACACTGCTCAAAGGAATGTAGGTGTGGCATACGGGATCCTCAACCAGGTCTATCCCTTTGACTTCCTTTCTGCGCAGCACTTTCGGTTCCCCTTTTTGAGCGGGCATCCGCAGAAAACGGAAAACGCGATAAGCAAGATAAAGAAGCCCGGCGATGACGAGCAGTTTGATGATATTCATATCATTCCCTTGATTTATATTTCATGCGCACCCTGTGCAAACTCCTCAGCCAAAACGAACCGGGTCCGCAAACCATTCAACAGCGCTTTTATCCCTGCAGCGGTCCAGCAGCCCCTTCATCGAAACACCGAATGCCGGATGAATCACATACGAGGCAACATCATTCATGGGGACGAGGACAAACCTGCGTTTGTGGAACGCCGGATGGGGAATGATCAGGCGATCCTCATCCGATATGATATCCTGATTATAAAGCAGGATATCGAAATCAATGACCCTGGGCCCGTTTTTTACCGTTCTGACACGCCCCATCTCCCGTTCGACATTTTGCAGCGTCGACAGAAGATCATAAGGAGACAGGAGCGTTCGGATCTCAAGGACCGCGTTAATGAACCAGTCCTGATGCTTTAATCCAACGGGTTCCGTTCGATAAAAATTCGAGCATTGAATCAAGCGGATCGCATCGATCAGGGATAACTTCTGGATGCCTTCGAGGCACCGCTCATAGGGCGAATTCTCATTCGATCCGATCCCCAGATGTGCAATCGTTCCCCACTGTTCCATGACCCGGCCTCACATCCGTTGAGAGGCACATCCCTGCGTTGCCCGTCCCGGCTTCTTTTTCCTGTAAGGCGTTCAGATTCCTGCCCTTTTAAGCCCCAGCACGTCCTGCATGTCGTACAGTCCGCTTTGCTGCGCGACGACCCATTTTGCCGCCCGGATCGCTCCCCGGGCGAAATTATCGCGGTTGTGGGCGCGATGGATGAATTCAAGACGTTCGCCGATGCCGCCGAACAGCACCGTGTGCTCTCCGACAATGTCGCCGGCTCGGACGGTCTGTATGCCGATTTCCTTTTGCGTCCGCTCGCCGATCAGGCCCTTGCGCGTATAGACGCCGGTCTCGTCAAGATCACGCCCCAGACTCTCCGCCAGAATCTGGGCCATTTTCATGGCCGTGCCGCTGGGCGCGTCTTTTTTCAGCCGGTGATGGGCCTCGACGATTTCCACATCATATTCATCGCCTAAAATTTCTGCTACCGAGGCAATCACTTTGAACATGATGTTCACGCCGACGCTCATATTCGGAGATAAAACACATTTTACATCTTTAGCCAGGATCCGGATTTTGTCCATTTCATCCGCTGAAAAACCCGTGCTGCCGACGACGATCGACTTGCCGCGTGCGGCAGCCATTTCGATATGCTTCATCGATGCCTCGTGATGGGTAAAATCGATCACCACATCGCCCTTATCGATACATTTCTGAAGATCACTCTCGACAATCACACAGAACTTGCCGCTGCCGAGACTGGCTCCGACATCGGAGCCGACCAGGGCATGTCCCTGCTGCTCCAGGGCGCCGACGACTTCAATCCCTTCCGTTTCGGCCGCCAGGGCAAGAATGCGATTGCCCATCCGACCCCCGACCCCGGTTACGATTGCTTTAACCATCTTCAACTCCTTAATCCTGAGAAAGAAGACCGTAATCGGTCATGGCCTTCTTCAGTTTGTCGTAACTATTCTGGGTCAGCTTGCACAAAGGCAGGCGCATTTCGTATTCGATCAGTCCCATCATGGACAGGGCCGCCTTAACCGGAACGGGATTGGTTTCAATAAACAGACAGTCAATCAGGGGGATCATCTTGTAGTGAAGCTGACGCGCCTTTGCCAGATCACCCGCTTCAAAGGCCTTGACCATGTTCGCCATGTCAGCCGGGGCAATGTTTGAAATCACGGAAACAACGCCCTTGCCGCCCAATGCCAGAAGGGGCAGCGTGAATGCGTCGTCGCCGGACAGGACATCGAAACCCGGGTCGCACAGCCCGATGATGTCGCTCATCTGCTTGATGGAACCTGCCGCTTCCTTGACGCCCACGATGTTCGGAATTTCCGCCAGCCGTGCCAGAACATCCGGATTGAGATTGATTCCTGTTCTACCGGGAATGTTATAAACAATAATCGGAATAGGCACGGCTTCGGCAATGGCCTTGTAATGCTGGTACAGCCCCTCCTGGCTCGGTTTGTTGTAGTAGGGACATACGATGAGTGCCCCGTCCGCCCCGGCTTCATAGGCATGCTTTGTTAAACGCAGGGCTTCCGCCGTGCTGTTCGAGCCGGTCCCGGCGATAACCGGTACGCGTTTTTTCGCCGCGTCGATGGTAATCTCGATGACCCGGTCGTGCTCTTCATGGCTCAGCGTGGCTGACTCGCCGGTCGTGCCGCAGGGCACAATGCCGGATGTTCCGCCCTCGATCTGGAATTCTATTAACTTTCTTAACGCCTCCTCATCGATCCGGCCGTTTTTGAAAGGCGTGACAATGGCGACGATTGCTCCCTTAAACATATGACCTCCTTAACTATGAAATTCCGGTATAACCTCGCCACGGACCAGATCGGCGTACGTTTCCCGTTTCCGGACAACATAAAACTGATCGTCACGGACGAGGACTTCCGCCACCCGGGGGCGTGAGTTGTAATTGGACGACATGGCAAAACCATAGGCGCCGGCGCTCATGACCGCAATCAAATCTCCCTGAGCCACGTCGGCCATGGTTCGCTTTTTGGCAAGGAAGTCCCCGGACTCACAGATCGGTCCGACGACGTCCGCCGTAATTTCAGTTTGATCTCCTTCCACAACCGGCATGATCCGATGATAAGAATCATACAGACTCGGACGAATCAGATCATTCATCCCCGCATCAACGATGACAAACGCCTTGTGTTCCACGTTTTTTCTATAGAGGACTTTTGTGATCAGGGCGCCGGCGTTTCCGACGAGGACGCGACCCGGTTCAAAAATAAAAGTACAGGGAATATCCCGCGATAACGCCATCAACGCCTGAGCATATTCCACGGGATGAGGCGGCGTTTCGTCCTTGTAGGTAATACCCAGACCACCGCCGAGATCGAGATACCGGATATGAAAGCCCTCGGTCTGAAGTTGTGAAAGCAACATTTTCAAACGCTGAAAGGCGTCAATAAACGGCAACGTCCTGGTTATCTGGGACCCGATATGGCAACTGACCCCCATGACCTCGATATTCTTCAGGGATCGCGCACGACGGTATTCCTCAAGGGATTTTTCAATGTTGATCCCGAATTTGTTTTCCTTCAGACCGGTGGAAATATGGGGATGCGTCTGGGCGTCGACATCCGGATTGATCCGCAAGGCAATGCCTGCCGTCTTGCCCATCCTTTCGGCGCAGGCGCTGATCGCCTCCAGTTCCTGCGAGGATTCGACGTTGAACATCAGGATGCCCGTGGTCAGGGCATACTCAATTTCTTCGACTTTCTTGCCGACGCCTGAATAAACAATTTTCCGGGGATCGACGCCCGCCTGAATCGCCCGATAAAGCTCTCCCCCGGAAACGATATCGACGCCGCCGCCTTCTTCAACGAACAGACGAAGGATGGCCAGGTTGGAATTCGCTTTGACGGCAAAGCAGGTCAGGTGCGGCAAATCCTTGAATGCCCCGTCAAAAACCCGGAAATGGCGCACCAGGGTTTTATAACTGTAGGCATAAAAAGGCGTCCCCACGGCCTCGGCAATCCGTTGAATCGGAACGTCCTCACAGAAAAGTTGCTTGTTCCGGTACTGAAAGTCATTCATGGGCAATTTTCCATCGAGTAGGTAAACCTGATTTCGGATTCATCGGAGGGCTCTCCGCATATATTCTTCTCTCCGCAGATAACGATGACATATTTATATACGAAATCCTTCTGCACCTTTTTATCAAAATAAACGTAACTCCCGTCATATTCCCGGATGTAGGCCAAATCCGAACGCATCAATTCCGCAATGACATGTCGTGTACCCGGGCAGTCCTTGCAGTCGCCATCCGCAATATTAAAATCCGAACGATAAATTTTGACCATATTCGGCAACTGTTTGTATTCATTCATATTCCATGTCAGGATCACCCCGCATTCGGACTGATCCAGAGACAGGGTGGAGAGCCTTTTCAGAGACTTGACCACCTGCGTGGGCTTGGGATCTCCGACCTTGCCACAAGCGGATAAGATTGCCATCATGAAAAAAAGAACGGCGACGATCATCGCAATATGGATTTGCTTTTTCATGCCCCCTCAATTTCGGAAATTTTTTTCAACACATTCTTTTCCGCCGTACCGCCGGCGCTTTGTCTGGCATTGACCGAATGCTCAACGGTAATCACTTTGAATATATCTGCGCCGAATCCGGAATAAAAACTCCGGTACTCTTCAAGCGTGATGTCAAAAAGGCTGCACTTTTTCTTGATGCAATAGGAAACCAGGCGGCCGACGATCCCGTGAGCTTCCCGGAACGGCACCCCCTGCCCGACGAGATATTCCGCCACATCCGTCGCCGTGGAAAAACCGAGACCGGCCTCCGCCTTCATTCTTTCGCGATTAAACGAGATACCTTTCAGCATGGCCGCCAAAACAGACAACGAGGCGTTGGCCGTGTCGATG
>CAZTYA010000156.1:0-5190 GCA_964617255.1 uncultured Syntrophales bacterium | reverse complement strand
TGGCGGTGGCGGAATTCCTGGAGCGGCACCCCCGGGTCGGCTGGGTCAATTACCCCGGTCTGACGTCGAGCCCGGAAAAGGTCCGGGCGGATAAGTATCTGAAACACGGGGCCGGCGCCATCGTCGGATTTGGCATTGAGGGCGGACTGGAGGCGGGGAAGAAGTTTATTGAGGCATTGAAACTGGTATCACATCTGGCCAATGTGGGTGATGCCAAGACCCTGGCGATTCATCCGGCGACGACGACCCATCAGCAGCTTTCGCCGGAAGAACAGCAGGCGACCGGGGTAACCCCAGAGTTTATTCGTCTTTCAATCGGGATAGAGCATATTGATGATATTCTGCAAGACATTGGACAGGCCCTAGAGCGGGCCGGGAGGTGAAGCATGAGAAGGATTTATGAAGACATCACTAAGACGGTGGGCCGGACGCCCCTGGTACGGATTAACCGCCTCAACAGCGGAACGGAAGCAACCGTATTGGTCAAACTCGAATTCTTCAATCCCCTGTCAAGCGTAAAGGATCGCATCGGTGTCGCCATGATTGAGGCGGCGGAAAAGGCCGGGTTGATCGGGCCCGACACGGTCGTCATCGAACCGACAAGCGGGAACACGGGCATTGCCCTGGCCTTTGTCTGTGCCGCCAAGGGATACAAGCTGATCCTGACCATGCCCGAAACGATGAGCGTCGAGCGTCGCCAGCTGCTGACCATTCTCGGTGCCGAGGTTGTCCTGACGGAAGGCCCCAAAGGGATGAAAGGGGCCGTGGAGAAAGCGGAGGAACTGGCGAAGGCGACACCCCACAGTTTTGTCCCCCAGCAGTTTCAGAATACCGCCAATCCGGAGATTCACCGCCGGACAACGGCGGAGGAAATCTGGGCGGATACGGACGGCCACCTTGATTATTTCGTGGCCGGCATCGGACCAGGAGGAACCCTTACGGGCGTAGGAGAGGTGCTCAAAAAACGGAACCCGGCGCTCCGGATCATTGCCGTTGAGCCCGTCGATTCGCCGGTCCTTTCGGGAGGTAAACCCGGGCCTCACAAAATACAGGGCATCGGGGCCGGTTTTGTCCCCGCCATTCTGAACCGGGACGTAATCGACGAGATCATGACGGTCCGGCATGAAGACGCCGGAGAAACAGCGAAGCGACTGGCAAAACAGGAAGGCATCCTGGCGGGCATTTCTTCCGGAGCGAACCTCTGGGCCGCCCTTGAAGTGGCAAAGCGGCCCGAAGCCAAAGGAAAGATCATCCTGACGGTAATGTGCGATACGGGAGAACGTTACCTGTCCACATGGCTATTTCAATAAAAACAAAGAGATGCCATACCGGGTATACGGTGTGGAGGGGCATATGACGAAAAAAGGTCACCCCATCGGGGTGGTGGAAACACAATATTTGACTTTTGCCGAGGGGACAGACCCCTTGCGTCTGGAGTCCGGGCAGACGCTGGGGCCCGTGAGGCTGGCCTACGAAACCTATGGTCATCTGAACGAGGACCGATCCAACGCCATTTTGGTACTTCATGCGCTGTCGGCGGATGCCCATGCGGCGGGCCATCATAAGGGCAGCCGGGATCCGGGCTGGTGGGATGCCATGATCGGTCCGGGGAAGGCTTTCGATACCGATCTTTACTTTATAATCTGCTCCAACGTCATCGGTGGGTGCAAAGGCAGCACGGGTCCGTCGTCGCTTAATCTGAAAACGGGCAAGCCCTACGGCCTGGCGTTTCCGATCATTACCATCGGCGACATGGTCGAAGCCCAGCGGCGTCTGATCGATTTTCTGGGCATAGATCACCTCCTGTGTGTTGTCGGCGGGTCCATGGGAGGCATGCAGGCCCTGCAGTGGTCGGCCAGTTATCCGGGGCGGGTGCGGTCGGTCATCCCGATCGCCACGGCCCTGAAAAATTCGCCCCAGCAGATCGCATTTAACGAGGTGGTACGCCAGTCCATCATGGCCGATCCGACTTGGCGGGAGGGGAATTACTATGATTACGGCCAGCCGGAGAAGGGCCTGGCCATCGCCCGGATGCTCGGCCATATCACGTTCATGAGCGATCAGTCCATGGAGGAGAAGTTCTCCCGGCGATTGAAGAACGGCAACTACAGCTTCAAATTCGGCGCCGATTTCGAGGTGGAAAGTTATCTCCGTTACCGGGGCGACAATTTCGTCAAGCGCTTCGACGCCAATTCGTATCTTTATGTGACAAAGGCCCTCGATTACTTCGACGTATCCAACGGCCGGCTTATCGGTGCGAACGGCTGCGGAAAAATCCGGTTTCTGGTCATTTCCTTCAAGTCGGACTGGCTGTATCCGCCCTATCAGTCCCAGGAGATCGTCAAGGAACTGAAACGGAAGGCCTGCGACGTGACCTACTGCGAAATTGCCTCGACATACGGTCACGATGCGTTTCTCCTGGAGGTGAAGGAGCAGACGAATCTGATCCGCCCCTTTCTGGACAAGACGTTCCACGGTTACGAGGTTGCCGAGTATGCCATCTGAAGACGTGAGACTCGATCACCGGATTATCACCGGGATCGTGGAACCGGGTTCCAAAATTCTCGACCTGGGGTGCGGGAACGGCGATCTGATGTACCTGCTCGCTCGGGAGAAAAACGCCCGGGTTCAGGGGATCGAACTGGACGAGGCGGCCATCTACGAGTGTGTGAAAAAGGGATTGAGCGTAATTCATGGCGATATTGAAGAGGGCCTTAAAGAATATCCCGATGCCTCCTTTGATGATGTGATCCTCAACCAGAGCATTCAGCAGGTGAGGAAAGTGGATGAGGTTTTTGAACAGGCCCTGCGTATCGGACGGCGGATTATTGTGGGTTTTCCCAATTTCGCCCATCTGGGAGCACGCTCGATGCTTTTTTTCCGGGGAACGTCGCCGGTGACGGAATCGCTGCCCTATCGCTGGAACGATACGCCGAACGTCCGTTTTTTGAGCGTGACCGATTTTAAGCAATTTTGTACCGAACATGCCCTACGTATTCTGGAGAGTCACTATCTGGGAGGGACGAAGGAAGTTCGTTTTTGGCCGAACCTTCTGGCCAAGGACGCCCTGTTTGTATTAACGAAGCTCTAAGCAAAGAGGATAAAATGAAAATCAAACTGCAGACCATGGACCCCCAGATGAAGCGTGTGTTAGGCTGGGACAGGAAAACGGAAGACGAGATCGAAACGGAGGCCCGGACCTTGGCCGATTTTTTCCGGCAGGTAAAGGACAAGGACGGGCGGACGCTTTACGACCGCTTCATGGATGATAGCGATGTCATCATCGCCAACAGTTATGTTTTTTTCAACTGTATGGCTTTTCTTAAGCGGGAGGATTTTGAGCGCACGATCAAGGACGGCGATAAGGTCATTCTCATGCGGGCATTGGCCGGCTGCGGCGCCGGATAGAGGATGAAACAGAGAACATATAAATAAGGATAAAAAGCCATGCTGACAGAATACGATCTGCTACGGTACCGGCGGCAGATTTATTACCCCTATCTGGGGGAGGAAGGGCAGGATAAACTGAAGCGTTCCCATGTGGTTGTGGCCGGAGTGGGTGGTCTGGGTTCACCGAACGCCATTTATCTGGCCGCAGCGGGGATCGGCCGTCTGACCATCATCGATTACGATGTGGTGTCTCTCTCCAATCTGAACCGGCAGATCCTCCATTATGATCAGGATGTCGGGCGGGAAAAAGTTGTTTCCGCCTGCGAAAAACTGGGCCGGCTCAACCCGACCGTGACGGTCCTTCCTTTAAATGAGCGTATCGATGAGGCCAATGCCGCCACCTTGATTGACGGGGCGGATCTGGTCATCGACGGCCTCGATAATTTTGAAACACGTCTAATTGTAAACAAAACCTGTGTCGATATGGGCATACCTTTCATCCACGGGGGCATCCACAGCCTGATGGGAGAGGTGACCACGATTATTCCGGGCAAAACCCCCTGTTACGCCTGCCTGTGTCAGGAAGTTCCGGAGCAGGAGGAAGAAATTCCCGTCCTGGGGCCTCTGCCAGGGGTGATCGCTTGTGTGCAGGTCATGGAGGCGATCAAGTACCTGGGCGGTTTTGGAACACTTTTGGCGGGGCGGATGCTGTTCATTGACGGATCGGATATGACCTTCAGCACGATCAGCTTCGATAAGGCGAAAAACTGTCCAGTCTGTGGCGGAAAATCTGAATAGAACAAAAAGAGGAGTCAATCCGATGTCAGGTTCAGTTAAAGGTGAAGTGTTGTCGGTCAATATCAGTGATAAGAAAGGTGAAAAAAAACATAACGTGGACCGATGTCTGTTGGTGGCTCAACTGGGACTGCAGGGTGACGCCCATGCGGGATTTCAGCACCGGCAGGTGAGCCTCCTGGCACAGGCGAGCGTCCAGAAAATACGCGATAAGGGCCTCGATGTTCAGTTCGGTGATTTTGCGGAGAATTTAACGATTTCCGGCATCGAACTTTTCACCCTGCCGCTTGGCACAAAGCTGAAGGTGGGCAAAAATGTCCTTCTGGAAATCACCCAGATCGGCAAGCTCTGCCACGAGCGCTGCAACATCTTCCACCAGGTGGGGGACTGCGTCATGCCACGGGAAGGCGTCTTCGCCGCCGTCATTACCGGTGGAGAAGTCCAGGTCGGCGACGAGGTGGAGGTCCTGTAGACCGGATGTTTTTGAGGAATAATCTTCAGATCAATTCGTCACCGTACTTGGCATTTAATCGGATTATTTGCTCAGTATACTGAAAGGATGGGGCGTTGTCTGTTTTACACGCGGCTCAACGGGCGCCGGATTTCTCGGCGATCCGGTGCAGCAGTTCGTTAGCGTCAGTACTTACTTCAGTTTTCAATTCTAGCGCACCCATGGCGGCAGCAGCCCTCTTTGCAAATCGTTTGTCTAAGGTGAGCAGGCCATCACAGGCAATAGCGTAAGTGGCGTGGCTGCCATCTGAGAAGTTCGATCTAATGTCGTCCTTTTGGGTCAGGTCATCGGGGTAGTACCTGAAGAGATTGAGCCAGGCAAAGACAATCGTAAACTGCTCATCAATCGTGCCGGCATTTTCGATTTTGTCTTCGATGAAGTTACCGATAAGCCGAAGATTTGCATTGTTGGCACGCTTTAGCCTATTGACGCAAGCCCAGAAGACGGTCTTCGCCGTAATGTTGTTGATCTCCTTTGGCGTGAAGGGAAGCAGC
>CAZTYA010000155.1:0-5196 GCA_964617255.1 uncultured Syntrophales bacterium | reverse complement strand
TGGAAGGTGAAGCCGTTCACCTCCCTCCTTAGCATGCGGCGTACCCGTCCCCCTGCGGTACGCCGCATTCATTTAAAGCTGAAGCAGAGAAATGACTGATAAGCTTGAAAATATCGGCTTTTATCGAAAAACGGGTTTAATATGCGCAGCCCTGGTCCTATTGTTCATCTTTTGCAACAGTGCCATGGTATGGGCAGCGGGGAAGACTCTTCCCTTCTCCCCTACCCCGCAGAAAGCGCTCTTGCTTGATAAGAAGGAAAGGCGGATCCTCCTGTATACCGAAATAAGTCTGAAGCATCTTTCGGAAACGAATCCCCACTGGGGAGTGGTTTCCATGCAGGGAAAACTGGCAGACAAGGCCATTTTCAGGGCCTACGCTTCGCCGTCGGATTTTTTCGATGCCCTGGTTGACATCGGCGCCCGCCCCGGGAACAACCTGAACCTGAAAAGCAGCGGCGACAAGGTTGCGGGGGATCGTCTGGCTGTCAGCGCCACCTGGCCGGGGCTGGACAAAGAACTTCCTTTGAGTGCTATTGTTTCCGATGCCACGGGTCGGGGTTTCGATATCCGCTTCGGTGGAAATCGGGAGCGGGCCGTGAAGGAAAAAACAGGATGCATCCTCTGTCTGGAAAGCTGTCCGATTTCGATTACCAGTAATGCCGCCTATCCGACCATTGGCCCGGTTAAAAGACTGTTTTCCTCCAATTCGCAATTTAAGGGGCGTTCAGATGTTTTGCCGAATGTTGATCGTCAACCTGTCATTTTCATTTTCCGGATGTCCGATCTGCCCTTGAAATAAGATCGCATGCGTTATTTTAAGATTTTCTCACATTCTTTCTGAGCTGCACCGCAAGAAGACCCTCAAGTTTTTTCTCCCGTCGTCGATTTAAAAGATGGTATCATCGGCAAACCGTCAACCCTTTTTCCGATCAGGACATTTTGTATACGCCAATTGGATATGGGTTGGCCTGGTTGTTGTTTGTCGTGGGAATTTCAGAATCAGGAGGTTTTATTGATGTTTGTCATTCATGTCCAGGTCCAGGTCAAACCCCCGTTCATCGACGCGTTCAAAAAGGCATGCATTGAAACCGCCAAGGAGAGCATCAAGTTGGAAGGGATTGTCCGGTTGGATATTGTGCAGCAGCAAGACGATCCCAGCCGCTTCATCCTGCTCGAGGTCTACCGGAACAGGGATGTTCCCTTGCGCCTCAAGGAAACGTCACATTACCGGGACTGGCGGGATAAGGTTCTGCCGATGATGGCCCAGCCACGGAAAAGCACCTTTTTCACCAATATTTACCCGGATGACAAAAACTGGGTCTGATGACGCTGACCGGTCAAAGGTGAATGGCATGCAGTTTGAGTTTGCAACAGCCGGGCGGATCATCTTCGGGCGGCATGCCCTGGGTGAGGCGGCGCCGATCATCGCCGACCACGGTTCGCGGGTCCTGCTTCTGACAGGGCGTGACGGTCGGCGTGCCGCTTCGCTGAAGGCAGATCTGGAAAATCGGGGATGCGAAGTCATGCCCTTTTCCGTCTGCGGTGAACCCACTCTGTTTCGGGTACAGGATGCGGTAAAGACCGCCCACGATACCCGTTGTCACGCCATCGTCGGATTCGGTGGCGGAAGTATCATTGATTTGGGCAAAGCCGTCGCCGCGTTGGTGACCAACGAAGGGGACCTGCTGGACCACCTGGAGGTCATCGGTCGCGGACAAACTCTCCTTAACCCGCCTCTACCCTTCATTGCGATCCCGACGACCGCCGGAACCGGCACCGAAGTGACGGCCAATGCGGTGATCAAATCCCCCGAACACGGCCGCAAGGTCAGCCTCCGGGGGAAATATCTCCTGCCTGCCGTAGCCGTGGTTGATCCCGCTTTGTCCCTGTCCCTGCCCCCCTCCTTAACGGCGGCGACGGGCATGGACGCCTTGACCCAGTTGATCGAGGCGTTTGTTACCAGGAAGGCAAACCCCTTGACGGACAGTCTGTGCCGGGAAGGTTTGTGCCGGGTGGGTCGTTCTTTACGTCAGGCCTGGTTAAACGGTGATGACCTTGATGCTCGGGAAGATATGTCGCTGGCAGCCTTGTTCAGCGGTATGGCCCTGGCCAATGCAGGGTTGGGTGCCGTGCACGGTTTTGCCGCCGTGATCGGTGGTATGACGGAAATCCCTCATGGGATTGTCTGTGCCCGTCTGCTCTATCCTGTGCTCCGGGTCAATCTGGAGCGTCTACGGCAAACGGACGGAACATCGAGCATCCTGCAGAAATTCCATGAAATGGGGCGGATTCTGACCGGAAACTCCGGAGCCCATGCCGAGGAAGGCCTGGAATGGATTCGTCTGCTATGTACGGAGTTTTGTCTGTTATCCTTGGGGCCGGCCGGTTTGCGGGACAAGGATTTTGCGGCCATTGCGGCCATGGCACAGCAATCAAACAGCATGCGGGGCAATCCCGTTGAGTTGTCGCAGGGTGATCTCATCCGGATTCTGGAAATGGAAAAGTCTATGGGTGCTGCAGGCGGGCGCGTAAATTCCAGACGTTGACCAACCGGGCGACGGCGGGGGGGACGAGATGTTCCCAGGGTTGATTTTCCACAATGGCCTGGCGAATGTCTGAGCCGCTGAGGCCCTTTTCCTCCGGCAGGACTTCCCACAGGACATGGGTTTGCAGGCCAAGGCGGATGAAGGTGTCACGTTTCTTCCGTCCCCAGTCGTCATAGATGGAGACGAAAAACACCGCTTCTTGCGGTACGTAACAGAAGTATAGTTCCGGCAGGTTAACCGGAAAAGGAACGATGGTGAAATCCCGGTTTTCCACCCCCGCTTCGATCAGGGTTTCCCGGATCAGCATCTGACGTTCGTAATAGGTCAGCGGGTTGGCTTCCGTACAACTGCGATTCAGGTCGGTCGAGTCTTCGCGCGTCAGGCTGGGGTCGGGATTGGTGATGCCTACGATCAGATGCCGGCACAGGGCCTTTCCCGCCAGGAGGTACTTCCGGTGGTCGTTATGCAGGATCTGAAAGCGGCCGTGAATAAATCCCAGTTCATAAATTAGATTGTTTGGACTATTGGTTTTGATCATGTGCTGCGGCACCTCTGTTTTCACGAAACCTTGAACTTCTCGTACCGGCCGGGCCAGAACATCTGGTCTTCATCGGTGTCCATGATACCCATGAGCTTGATCCGGTCGAGGTAGTTCAGGATTAAGTACATCAGTTCCCGGTTGCGCACCGTTCCCAGTGCGCCTGCCGCGACGCTGATCTCATCGTATTGAACGACGGCATCCCGCCGCACCCCTTCTCCGCACAGCGTTAAGGGAACCGGTTCTCCTGAATGGACCAGGGGGCCGCTGCTCGGTGTGGAATGGTCAGCCGTAACCACCGTCAAAATGTCCGGATCGTCCAGCAGCCAGTCAACATGTCCGGCGATGGCCCGGTCCAGGCCTTCGATGACCTGTTTTTTGTAGCTTGGATTTTTGGTGTGGGCCGCCTCATCGGGTGCCTTGGTATGAACATGAATAAAATCGTACTGTTTTAAGGCTTCCCTTGCAGCAGCCAGCCGTTCGGCGAGATCGGCTTCCGGATTGTCTGTGTCCCGGGCCTTCAAGAAATCGAGGCCGATAAACCGGCTCAACCCTTCAAAAACAACGCCCGAGGCGATGGAAAGCCCTTTCAGTCCGAAACGGGATGAGAAAGGCGTGATTTTTTTCATACGGCCGGCCCGCTGGGTGACCAGACCGTTCAACGGCGGGAGAGATTTTTTTACCCGGGTTTTATTGATAGGATGGCGGGCCAGCACCTGGTGAACATGAACCAGATAGGCTTTCAGCGCTTTGGCGGTGTTGACGGCGGCGGCCTCCATGGCATGGCTTCTCCATGGCACAAGATCCATGACGAAGACGTCGTCCCGCATGGGATTCGTGTCGGTCACATAGGGACTGACATCGCCCTTCATCACCAGAACGCCGAACAGACCCTTGACATGATGGAAGTTGATGTCGATATCCTGCCAGGTGAAATGTTCGATAGCGGGAATCAGTTTTTTGATTTCATCCGCTGCGGCCGGCGGGGTATCTTTTTGCAGGTAATATATGCCGTCGTTGCAAGATATTGTTGAAAAATGAGCCAGGAACGCCACATCGGCGTCGGCCAGGGTTACACCCGCTCCCAGGGCTTCCAGGGCCCCTCGTCCCGGGAAATCGGCCTGATCATAGCCAAAGATAGCAAAGTGTGCGTTTTCACTGGGCAAAGCCAATCCCAGTTGCGCGGCATGGTAAAGTCCGTTGGCCCCGACGGCGGCCATTCTGTCCAGAGTCGGCGTATGAGCGGCCTGCAGCGGTGTCTGATGGCTGAATGCGGGATAAGAACGGTCTCCCAGTCCGTCAAGCAGGATCAGGATGCATTTTTTCATCGGCGGTTTTCCGGTTGCGAACGGATGCAGGTTCTGTTAAACAACTTTTCCCGGGCGCCATTCCCCGAAGGCATAATGATGTAAGCATGATGCCATTAAACTATTTGCCATAATAGGCAAGGGTGCATAATATTTCAACATGATTTTAGATATGCATGTTCATACAACCTATTCTTCCTGCAGCGGATTGACTCCCTTTGAGATCCTCGCCAACGCGCGTTCCCGAGGGCTTGACGGTGTCTGCATTACGGACCACAATAACATGGCCGTACAGGCGGACATACAGGAGGGTCTTCAGGCGGACGGCTTGTGCGTGATCTTCGGTATGGAATATGACACGCCGGAAGGGGATTTTCTCGTTTTCGGCCCCGGGGATGATTTACCGAAAGGTCTTCATGCCGAGGAACTGCTCCGGCTGGTCAAAGAAAAAAATGGCGTTGCCGTGGGCGCCCATCCCTGCCGTGCGGGCAGAATGCTCGATCCATCCCTGGTCTCCCGTGGTTTGTGCGGGATCGTCGAAAGCGTAAACGGCAGAAACCGGCATCATGAAAACCATCAGGTGCGGGAACTGGCTTTGCATTATAATCTCGTACAATGCGGCGGCAGTGACGCCCACCGGTTGGATGAACTGGGGAAAACCGCCACCTGCTTTTCCCTCCCCATTAAGAATCGGCAGGATTTGATCGACGCGCTGCGAAAGGGCGTCTGCTCACCCGTGATCTGAAATCCTGACGCCATCCCCCCATTTTCTTCACTTAATCGCGCGTTCTGTTATGATTTGTCT
>CAZTYA010000154.1:2805-5212 GCA_964617255.1 uncultured Syntrophales bacterium | reverse complement strand
CAAAGCTTACAGAAACTTCTACCGGGCCTTCGGCGGATGACGGATCAAGATCGCCGAAGGTTTTTTTGTCATCAGGAAGGTAAATAATAAACAAAGGGAGGGTTTGTATCGATATGAGATGGAAGAAAATCATTCTATGGATGGTCGTCGGGATTTTTACCGGGATACCGCTATGGGGGTGTGCTCCGGATCTGGAAGAGCAGCTCAAACCGTTTCAGGTCAGCTACTTCAGGCATAAGTTGATGAATGTGGCATTTGCGGACGCTCAGCATGGATGGACCTCCGGAGATCAGGGGCTGATTCTTGTCACCAAGGATGGAGGAAAGACCTGGTCGCCTCAGAAGAGCGGCACCCAGCATACTCTGCGGGCCATCAGTTTCATCGATGCCAAGCGCGGCTGGATGGTCGGCGGTGCGGGGACCATCATTCAGACCGAAGACGGCGGGCAGACCTGGAAGCCGCTCAACAGCGGGACCAAGGATGACCTCATGTGTGTCAAATTCCTCGACGACAAGCGGGGATTTGCCGCCGGCGCTTTTTCGCTTTTTCTCCGGACGGAAGACGGTGGGCAAACCTGGACGGAAATGACCGATCAGTTTTCCGAAGAAGAGGAGTCCATGTTGGACACAACAGGGATGTCCATGGAAGAAAAGATGGCCGCCCTGAAAGAGGAATTCGCTTCAGACGGGGGTGAAGAGGAAGGGGAAAGTGTTATTCCCCTGAATCCGATGATCAACGAGATCTTTTTCATCAGTCCGCTGAAGGGTTGGGTGGTCGGTGAAGCCGGTTCGATCTGGACTACCGAAGACGGCGGGATGAAATGGGTGAAACAGAAGAGCGGTACGCTGGAAGACCTGTTCGGCGTTTTTTTCAAGGACGAAAATGAAGGCTGGGCTACCGGCTTGAACGGGACCCTTCTTTATACGGACAATGGCGGCAAGACCTGGAAACCGCAGGCATCGACTGTTGCTCAGTCCCTCTTTGACATTGCCGTTTCGGGAGATCGTGGTTATGCCGTCGGCAACGCCGCCACGATGATCGAGACGAAGGACGGCGGGAAGACCTGGAAGGAATTCAAGCCCGCCTCCATTCAGAGTTATTCCTGGATTCGCGGCCTGACGGTGATCAAGGACGTGCAGGACAAGTACGTGGCGGTCGGCGGACTGGGGACCGTCATGATCAGCAATGACGGCGGCATAACCTGGGAAAAGATCAGTTAGGGGCGAAGGAGGGACCCACATGATAGAAAAAATAGTCGATTTCATTTTCGAGAAGCGCAAGGTGGTCCTGGGCATTATCATCGCCTTTACGCTCTTCTTTACCATTTTTATGTTGAGGATCAATATCGCCACAAACTACGATGATCAGCTTCCCACGAACCATCCGTTCCGGGCGGTCCATGAACAGTACAAGGACAAGCTGGGCGGGTCGCACATGGTCCTGGTCATGCTCAAGGTCAAAAAAGGCGATGTCTGGAATATCCCCACCCTGAAGAAGATCAAGCACATGCAGGAAGCCATGGACTCGATCGCGGGTGTGAACCATTACCAGGTCAACTCACTGGCCTCGCCGCGCGTCAAGCAGGTTGAGGTAACATCGGGAGGCGGTCTGTCCTTCAAGGCAATCATGGCGGAGGTGCCAAAAACGGACCAGGAAGTGGAGGTTCTGGCCCGTAACGTCCACCTGAACGACGCGGTCTATGGGCCATTGATTGCCTTCAACAATCAGTGCGCGCTAGTTACGGCCAACTTTATCGAAGGCAGTTTCAAATACGGTGACGTGTTCTTCAAGGTCAACAAACTGATCAGGGAGATGACCGATGAAAATACGGTGGCCTTTGCCGCGGGCGAGCCCATGCTGACCGGCTGGATCTTCCATTACCGGACGGAAACGATCATGATCCTGATCGGCACCTTCTTGGTTATGGGGCTGCTGCTGTTCCTTAACTACCGGAATCTGATCGGCGTGGCCGTGCCCATGATCGCCGCGTTTACCAGTGCGATCTGGGGTCTCGGGTTCTGCGGTCTGCTCGGGTTCAGCCTGGACCCGCTGATTCTGGTCATACCCCTTCTGTGTATGGCGATTACGGTCAGCCATTCGGTCCAGATGTGCCAGCGTTACTTCGAACTTCTGGATGAGTTCAAGGAGAAAGAAAAGGCGGGCCGGCTGGCCATGAAGAGCATCCTGCCCCCGGGTATGCTGGGGCTGCTCACCGACATCGGCGGCATGGCCTGCATCGCCATCGCCCCCATTCCGCTTCTCCAGAAACTGGCCGTCTTCTGCGGTTTCTGGGTGGCGAGCATTGTCGTCAGCGCCATGATTATGATCCCCATCATCGTCCAGTTCTTCCCGGTCCCGAAGAATCTGGATAAAATCGCCCGGCCGGAGAAGACCAACTTCATGGAGA
>CAZTYA010000154.1:0-2795 GCA_964617255.1 uncultured Syntrophales bacterium | reverse complement strand
TCATGGAGAAACGCGTGCTGGGCGGTTTTGCCACCATGGCGACCGGGAAGTCGGCCTATGTTGTGGTGTGTCTGGGTGTGGTCTTATTTGTGTGGGCGATTTGGATAACCAGCAAGATGAATATCGGCGACATCCATCCGGGTTCACCGATCCTGTGGCCGGAATCGATCTATAATGTCGCCGTCAAAAACATCAACGAGAACTTTGCCGGGACGGAGGAACTCTTCTTTATCGTGGAAGGGAAGGAGCCGGGCCTGATCCGTCAGCCGGAAATCCAGCGGAAGATCCGGGAATGCCAGATATACATGGAAAAGAGCGCGGAGGTCGGCTTTACCCTGTCGATTGCGGACTTTGCCCCGGTGGTCAACAAGATTATCCATGCCGGGGATCCGAAGTGGGAAGTGATTCCGGAAGACGCGGTCATGATGGGCAGTGTTATGAACGTCGTCATCGGCGGTTCCGCGCCGGGCGACTTCGACCGCATGATGAGCCGGGACCACAAGGACGCGAACATCGTCGTCTGGTGTAAGGACCATCAGGGCGACACGATCCGTCAGGTCATCGCCCGCGCCCGCAGTTGGATCGAACTGAATAAGGATTACGACCAGCTCAAGTTCCGGCTGGCCAGCGGTTATCTGGGCATCCTGGGCGCGGTGAACGAGGTCGTGGCCCAGGCCCAGGCCCAGAATATCGCCCTCATCCTCGGGATCGTCGTCATCTTCGCCGCCTTCACCTACAAGTCCCTGCTCGCCGCGGCGATCCTGGTGTTTGTCCTTCTGCTGGGAAACTTCCTGACGATGGTGTTCATGGTCTTCAAGGGGATCAGTCTGAACGTCAACACCATCCCGGTAGCGTCCATCGGCATCGGCGTCGGCGTCGACTACTCGATCTACATTCTCTCGCGAATCATCGAAGAGTACGCGCACTACCGTGACCTCAAGCTGGCGATCCCCGTTGCCCTGCGGACGACGGGTAAGGCGGTGACGTTTGTGGCGGTGACCCTGTCCGGCGGCGTCATCCTGTGGTACTTCCTGTCGTCGCTCCGGTTCCAGGCGGAGATGGGGCTGCTGCTGGCCCTGGTGTTGATCTTCAACATGCTCCTGACCCTGATCCTGCTGCCGGCGATTATTTTCGTGCTGAAGCCCAAGTTCATTGAAAAGGGGTCGGCCCTCATCCGGGAAAAGGTGGTCGGAGGCTGAGCAGCCGCACGGTTTAAGAAGAGTTTCATTTCGGCCCGCAGACGCCTGTCAGGCGTTTCCGGGTTCCGGAGTTTAATCGAGCCAACATAATAGACATGTTTCACGAAACAAAATAAAACACAGACGGGAGGTGAGAGGCAAAGCGGAAACAGGTTGAACGGATCGTAGTGATGAAGGCATTCAATCCTTGAAAACGTAAATAAGGAGGCAGTGTTATGGGAGGGAAAACAAGAATACTGATCGGTTTAATTGGGCTGTTTATGATGCTGGTTTGGGGAGGAAGCGCCTGGGCGATTGATTACGGTAATTTTTCCGTAACCGGCTGGGTAAGAAACCAGATTGCCTATAATGTCGGACATGCGAATCCATACAATGTTCTGGGTGAATCGGCTGATGGAGAAAGAGACCGCATCAACCTCAAAATGTTCAATACGGCAGTTCAGTTGAAGCCCCAGTATAATTTTAATGACAACATCTCCGTATTCGCCCGATTCATTGCATCTATTGACCGGGCCACGGAAACCGATTACCCCACGAGTGTCGATCTTTACCCCAAGTCCTACGATATGGATATGCTGCTGACCGGCGACGAATGGATGATCGGCCTCAAGGAGCTGTACATGGATTTTGATACCCAGTACGTCTGGCTCCGTTTGGGGAAACAGCAGGTCTCCTGGGGGCAGTCCGACGGCCTGCGGCTCCTGGACATCATCAACCCCCTGGACAAAACCTGGCACGGCATCAGCCTGAACGAGCCCTATCTGGACGCCTTCGACAATCTGCGGGAATCCCTGTGGATGGCCCGGTTGACGTTAAAGTCACCCTGGGAGACGGACAATCTCAATGACGTCCAGCTTGAACTCCTGTGGTTGCCGGGCGATTTTGTCGGCTCCCAGTTTGTGGGTCACATCAACCCGGTTCACGGTTCTCCCTACAATTTCGAACCCGATCTTTTCACAAATAGTGACGACACACCGGGCGGTCAGGAGTGGGGACTCCGCCTGATGGGCAAATACAGGGGGCTCGAGTGGTCACTGAATTATTTCCGTCATTATGAGGACGACGGGCTGTATCAGATGGATGCATTTAACGCACCCGCCAGTGTCGTGCCCTGGAAGCCTTTCGAGGTTGTGTCGCACACGGTTCACCCCCGTGTCGATTCGTACGGTTTTTCTCTGACCTATGACGACGCCCTGAACACCAAAGCTGTGTACCGCATGGAATTCCTGTACCAGGATCGGCCCTATGAAAAGGATAAGACCGACGGCAGCATGGGCGTCTGGCCTACCGATATTGAAAGGAGAAGAACCGCCAAGGCCCTCATCGGGATCGACCGGCCGACCTTCGTCAGGTTTCTCAACCCGAACCGGACGATCAGCTTCGGTTTCCAGGCCTTCGTGATCCAGATTCTCGAGGATGGCGACGATATCAAGGAAGACCGGCTGACCTTGAACGGGTCCCACCCGGCGGAAACCACGACCATGTTCAGCTTCTCCATGGATACGGGTTACATGCAGGATCGCATCAAACCCCAGATGCTCTATATTTTTGATCCCGGTCGTAAGGGCCATTATCTTCAGGTGGGTACGGAGTTCC